>DATENK010000050.1:0-5441 GCA_035275085.1 Verrucomicrobiia bacterium
CGAATGCTCCGCCGGCGGCCCCGAAAACGAAGCGAGAGAAGCTGGATGCGTTATTGAAGCAGTTTGTGGAAGGGAAGATTTCCGACGCTGAATACAAGGAGCGGCGCGCAAAGCTGATTGCGGAGCCGGATTAGTTTTGCTTCTCCAGCATCTGCATCTGCCAGTCCACGAAACTCTGCACGAATTTTAGTTCCGCGTCGCTGATTTGCGCTTTGGCGACGTCCACGGAAAAGGCCGGCAACCACTCTTCCCGGCCGGGCCGGTAGCCCAATTCGCGCGTGAGACGGCGCTGCATGTCTTCCATGTGCGCTGCGCCGTAGAAGACAGCGATGGATTTTGGCGGCGCGGGCTTGCCAATTTCCGTTTGCAAGTCCTTCAGGACCGCCTCATTGCGCGCGTGCACGAGAATTTCGATCAGCCGCTGCCATTCCGGTGGCAAGCCTTGAAACTGAGACATGTCGCCTTTGAATCGCCCGAGCACTTCAATCATCATGAGTTTCATCATCGCCTGCAACTTTGGGCTCGAGCCAATCAACTTCATCCCGGCACTCACGAGCGTTGCGACGAGCGAATCGCCCTGCATCATTTCGAGCAGGTTTTGGAATTCCTTCGCGGTCTTGCTTTGTTTGTCGCCGCCCGGCGGGCCTTCTTTGGCGATGAGTTGCGCGATCTGTTCGATCGTCAGATCACTGTTGCGAAAATGCGGCCGTTCGTAATTGATCGCGTCAAGTTGAAACGCAAGCCCGAGCGATTCGGCCATCGTGTTTTGCAGCGAACCAAGATCCTCATCCCCACGCTGGAAGGTCTTGCGGCCCGCGGCGCGCGACGCGCGGTCCGTCACCCCTTCGAACAAAACAAGGTCCTGGCTGTTCAGGAGTTTTTGCAAGCGACCGTAGTAATTGCTTTCGCCGACGTGGGACGCGCCGACAAGCCACACGACCGGTTGGGATTGGCTTTGTGGGAGGAATTGTCGGACGGCGACCTGCAGTTCCGAAAGGTTGGTCGCGGGGTGCGCGATCCTGAGATAAGGAGGAATGTTCGTGGAGATCGAAAGCGCGGGCGTGGAAGCCGGGGGCTCGATTTTTTCGACCGCCGGGGCAGCGCTTTTGCAGCCGAACCAGAGCGGCAGTGCCGCGAAAAGAAGCCACTGCCGAATCTTCATTTTTGCGCGCCGTCCTACACGGCGTAGTAGCTTACGAACTTACGGAAACGCTCAAAATTCTCTGCCTTGAATTCGCGCTCGACGAGACCATTGTTGCCCTTGATCTGGACCTTCACGTGTTTTGCGCCGGCGATCTGCTGCAGTTGCGCTTTGGTGACCGGGTATAGCGCCGTCTCACGGACGAGATCTTTCTTGTAAGGCTTGCGCATGTTCATGCTGCCTGTGCCGTCTAAGACGATGGGTTTGCCGTCGGCGACAACGGTCAAAGTTTTGCCGGGCGGGATTTCCAGGAAGCCACGGTCCTTCATGGCCATGTAACTGGCCTCCAGGTAGAGCTCCGTGTTTTGGCGATCGTGGAATACGCGCGAAGCGTTCAGCCACACGATTTCGCGGAGCTGCCCCGGCGATTCCAATTCGTTCTCCATCAGGTCCGTGCGCAGGCCGGTCATCTGATCGTAATACGTGCTCACGTCCGCCGTGGGCGAGGCGCACCCCGCCAGCAACGCGGCCACTGCCATCAATGCCAAGAAAATTGATTTCACTGTTGGTTTTGTTTTTTACTCCAATGCGGAGCGATGGTTACTCTAGCAGAACCATTCATTTTTCAAGGGGGAAAATCCGGAGGTCGCTGCGCGAGGCAGCGGTCACCGTTTCAGCCATCACGACAATGAGTTGTTTGCCGAACGCCAGCCGGTCCTGCACGGTTGGGCGACGACCGAGTTTTGAACTCGTGCCAATGCGCTGCTCCATCAGCAAGACGGGCACGCGGCGCTCTTTCCATAGCGCGTTCGTCGTGTTCGCCGGAGTATCGTTGAAGCCCAGCTTTCGGCTGGGGTTGAAGGTCGTTTGCGCGACGAGAGCGTCGAAGAACCGTTGCATCAACTTTTGCGTGGGCTCATGGTCGGCTTGCGTAGCGATGTACTCGGCAGTCTCGGTGTTGTGGAGGTTGAGCATCAGGTCGATTTTACGTTCCGAATCCATGCACGCGAGCACGGCCTTTTTCACGTACCAGATTTCGGGCATGCGCTGCAAAAACTCCTTGCGCCACAAATCTACTTCGTCCCAATGCCGGTTCACGTCATAGCCGTTAGCATTGAAGCGCACCTTGCCATTGGCGCAACCGTCGGGGTCCATCATCGGTGTAAACTTGAAAACCACCTTCTCCCGCAACACGCGGGCCTGCGGATCATCTGAGGTGATGAATCGCAATGCGCCTTCCATCACGTATGAGGTCCCGGTTTCCCAGGCGTGTTGGCGCGCCTGCAACCAGACGGTTCGCTTTCCGGGTTTTTCAAAGTTTGCGACTGTCACCAGGTGCAGGTCGCGTTTCTGAACCGTCTTGCCGATCACCTCCACGCGCACGGTGGGCAGCCGGTCCAGTTCTTCGAGCAAGCGCAGCAGGCGCGCATGCGTGTAAGGCGGCACATGCGCGATCCAAATCGTGTCGTGTTCACCCTGGAATTGCAGCGTGGCTTCCTTTCGTTCGTCATCCCACGTCATCGCAGGAAAATGTTCCCATCGCTCGTTGTCATAGGTGAATACCGGAATCGTGTCGGCATTCATGGCGCAACTCCCCGGCCGATCGTTGTACTCCCCCACGAAATTCGTGAGCATCAACGTCACCTGTTGGCCCCGCACGCCATCCATCCGAAAGTAATACCAGTTTGCCTGGCGATTCCGTCCCCGCTCATCGGACTGCCCTTCGACATGGCATCGGAATTCGGTCTCGCTCAACGTTTCGATTCTACCGAGAGACGCTCCCTCAAAGTTTTTGTTGAACGTGATTTCCGTTGCGCCGGCCAACGCGCCAAGCGCAAGCCACGCCGCAACTTGAATCGTGTGCATCACCATCACATCCGAGTGTGCATTGTTTTTAGGGCGGGTGAATGCGATCGCGCAAGTCTGGAGCAAATGCAACAAAGTGGCGTGTGTTCAAAGTGAGGATGCGTTCGGCTTCGGCCTTGCGGGCGCAAGCGAGAAGCAAGCCATCATAAATTGCTCCTCCACGCATCCCACGGTCTTGGGCGGCCTTAATCACCTGAACGTATTCGTTTTTGGAAAGTGTGATAAGCTCCAGAGGTTCCACAACGTTTGCGTGAATCATTTCGGCTGCGTTCGCTGCCGAGATCTGAATTCCCAACCGCCCGCCAGTGAGGGTCGCAAAACATTCCGCTACACTGTGCAATGCCGCGTAACATTGCGTCCTCGCACGCTGGTTCAGGGCGTTTAGTGCCGCACCGTGTCCAGGTTCATCTTCGATCATGGACGCGATAAGAACGCTAGTGTCGAAAAATGTCCTCATTCACGGTCGCGTCGCGTTGCCTCCAAAGCGGCGACTACATCAACCTTTTTGCCCTTACTCTTTAAAACCAGGAAGCGGCCCACCCTCGTGAGGGTGGAAGTCTGGGTCGCGACGGGTTCTAATTCCAGCCGCTGACCAGACACTTCGAGTTGGAACAACCCTTCTCCGGGCATGCCAAGCTTCTCCCGGACGGCCTTTGGCAACACAAGGCGTCCGGCTTTATCCATGGGGACCAATCTTTTCATACCATTCAGAATACCATGGTAAATGGTATAATACCAATTGTTTTAAAAGACTCTTACGCCCAGTGTCAATGTCCCGTCGGTCCTCTGATTGGGCCGGTTCGATTCTTTGCGGAGTATTCGAAATGCTTGCTACAATGAAGCAGTGCCGCATTAGAACCGGCCGAAAAAAACTCGAACCATTGCCGGTACGCGCCGCAAAGATGCTCCGGCGGCTAAAGCACGTCCGCGGTCTAAGCGTATCGAAGCGGCAGAAATCCGCTATGTGATGATCGGCATGTCAGCCGCCATCGCCCAAGGCGTCATGGCAAACACGCTGGACGTGGACCTTTGGGTGGACCTGCCTGCCAGGCAATACATGCGCGTGCTGAATATAGCCCGACGCATCCGACGTGATAAGGACAAGTTGCATATCCATCAAATCCAGGAGTTTTTGCGCTGTCGCGGCGCGTTAAAGCGTCCGGATTAGATCACGGGTTCAACCGATCTCCAAATCTCGCTCGCTACGACCTCGATCGATTGCGTAGCATCGATCCATTTGATGCGAGCGGGATCGGCTTTGGCGAGGGCCCGGAAGCCTTGTTCGACGCGTTCGAAAAACGCGCGATCGGATTCCTCGAAGCGATCGCGGACGGTGGATGGACGGGATTTGCGACGTTGTTCGCTGATGGCGAGAGGCACGTGGAGCATCAGGGTTAGGTCCGGATGGGTATCACCAATCGCGAACTCGATGACCTGTTGAACGCGGGCGAGGTCAAGCTTCCGGCCATAGCCCTGGTAGGCGAGCGTAGAGTGATAAAAGCGATCGCAGAGAACGATCTCGCTGGCGGCCAGGGCAGGGTGGATGACTTCGCGGACCAATTGCGCGCGGCTGGCGTTGATCAGCAGCAACTCGGCTTCGGCGGTCATGCCGGCGTTTTGCGCGCTGTGCTGGAGAGTGTGGCGGATTTCTTCGCCGATCGGTGTGCTGCCGGGTTCGCGAAGGACGCGCACCTTGCGTCCGGTGCCCTGAATGCGTTCGGCGAGAAGTTTGATCTGCGTGGATTTGCCGGCGCCTTCCGTGCCTTCGAACGTGATGAAGCGACCTGCCATATCAGCCGCGCTTCAGCCGAGGGCCTTTAGGCGTATCTTCGATGACCCACCCTTTGGATTTAAGTTCGTCGCGCAACGCGTCGGAACGCTTGAAGTCCTTCGCTTTGCGCGCGGACTGGCGGTCTTCAAGCAACTTAACGATTTCTGGTGGCGCTTCGGCGTCCTGTTTTTTGCTGACGGCGAATATCGAATCGATGTTCTGCCATGCGGCGAGGTTCGCGGCCGCTTGCGTCGCGTTCATTTGGCCGGACGCGAGTGCGCGATTCATGTCGCGCACCCAATCGAAAACGACCGCCCAACCGGCGGAAACGTTCAGGTCGTCGTCCATGGCTTCGGTGAAACCGCGGATAAGGCCTGGCTCCGGTTGTGCGCTTTGAGCGCCGGCAAGCTCCCGCAGCTTGCCGAGGCATTCATCGAGCCGGCCCAATGCTGAACGCGCTTCGTCGAGGCCTTCGATGGTGAAATTGAAGGTTTCGCGATAATGGCCTTTGAGGAGCAGAAAACGGATTTCGCGGCCGGAGTATCCCTTTGTGAGCAGATCGCGAATCGTAAAAAAGTTCCCGAGCGATTTGCTCATCTTTTTGCCTTCCACGAGCAGGTGCGCGCCATGCAGCCAATGCTTCACAAAGGGCTTGCCGGTGGC
>DATENK010000051.1:0-6366 GCA_035275085.1 Verrucomicrobiia bacterium
TCACAAACGGTGTCGAAGCTGGCACCATGATTGATTCCCGCCCGGTGCCAGATTCCACCTTTCCCCTGACCATTGGCTCAGCAGAGGGCGGTTTCGTTTTCGCCGGCGCCCTCGATGAAATCGCGATTTTTAAGCGCGCGCTCTCAGGCAATGAAATCAATACGATCATGGCCGCAGGAGTCGATGGCGGATGCCCGAGTAGCACCTATGATCCAACGCTGAGTTTCTCGACACAGAACGGCAATCCGAATGGCGTCTGGTCGTACGGTTGGATGCCAACGGATTTCAGCGCATACACCGCCTATACCAACCATGGAGACATTAATTGGTATGGGTGGGGTGGCGATGCAACACCTGGGATCTGGAGGAATTATGGGGGACCGGCATACGGTGTCCCATCGGGTTGGCTGTCCTTGCATCCGGGAAATGGCACCGAGCCTTGCGTGTTGCGTTGGACCGCGCCCGGCTCGGGCATAGCGCGTGTGACAGGACGATTTCTGGCGGGTGACGGTGGCGTGATGCAGGTCGCGGTGCGGCGAAACAACCAGTCGTGGTGGAACGCGGTGGATTCGGGTGTTTTCGCGCTGACGGACGCCGTAACCACTGGGGACGTCATCGATTTTGCCGTTTATGGGGGATACGGTTACGGAAACACGCCGTTGGAAGCTCAGGTTACTCTTACACCTGACAATCTTGAGCTGCCGGACTTAAGAGTGACGGACGTGCGCGGTCCTGCGTTGGCGCAGCCGGGAGAATCAGTTTTTGTTTCATGGACGACGACGAACGGCGGGCGAACGAATATCTCTGCGCCGTTTAGCGAAACGGTTTACCTCACGCCCGGCGGTAACCTGGGTGCCCGATATCAGATCGCGACGTTCATCCAAACCAATCCCTTGCCGGTCGGTAGTTGGATCAGCCAAACGCAGCGCGTGACCATACCCGCCGCGGGCATTGCCGGTTCGCTGCGATTTGCGGTCGAGACGGACAGCGATCATCAGGTCAGCGAGTTGGCAGAACTCAACAATATCGGACTTGCGGAAGCCATCACGACGATCCCATTGAGGCTGACCCTGAATGTCGCCGCACAATCCATTCGCGAAGACGCTTCGCCGCCGACGCTCTTCGCGACCGTCACGCGCAACGGGCCCGTATCTCAACCGCTGGTTGTGGATTTCGCGAGTAGTGCACCGACTGAACTCAGTGCGCCGCCGACAGTGATAATTCCAGCGTCACAAAGCTCCGTCGGTTTCAATCTGACAGTGCATCCGGATGGAATGGTGGACGACAATCAACTAGTCACCATCTCGGCGACGACGTCGGCGTTTGATACGGCAATTGCGCTGGTAAATGTCCTCAACGTGGATTTGCCAACTCTTCAACTCAGCCTCTCCGCCGAGACGGTGACCGAGGGGCAAACAGTGATCGCGACGCTGACGCGGCAGACCGCTGATACCGCACTGGATGTGCAGATTACGACATCGAGTCCGACGCATGTTTCGACACCAAGCATTTTGACATTCGCGCCAGGCGCGGCGGTCACGAATTTCCTGGTCACGACCCCGGAGGATAACGTAATTCAACCCCTCAGGACGTTCACCGTCACCGCCACGGCCCCCGGTCAACGAAGCGCTTCGGCCAATCTGCGCGTTGAAGACAACGACATGCCCACGGTCGAACTTCTCCTCAGTTCGACGAACATTAGCGAAGGAGGAGGCCCGCAAGCTGCAACAATGACGGTGCGACGGTCACCGATCACTGCGCGTGAACTAATCTTGGAATTTGAAAGCACCAACCACACTGCTGCGCTTGTGCCAAATCGGGTCGTGATTCCGGCCGGTGCCGATGCTGCGTCATTCCCGATTGCCGCTGTGAATGATGAGGTCGTTGACGGCGCGCAACAAACGCTCATTCGAGCGTTTGTAATTGATAGCGGATCAGGCGCGCGTCTCGCGGAGGGAGCATCGGTTTTGTTGACGGTGGCCGATGATGATGGTCCGACCCTCAAGGTGCTGATCGCAGCGGACCTCGTCGCGGAGGGGCGCAATCCAGCCAGCACGGCGACCGTCAGTCGAAACACGAGCACAAATGAAAGTCTGACCGTGTTTTTGACTTCGAGCCACACGAACGAAGTCACCGTCCCTGAAAGCGTGAGCATTCCAGCCGGTGCGACGTCAGTGGTATTCACTGTTGGCTCGGTTAACGACGGACGCGCGGACGGCAGTCAGACGGTGACTGTTACGGCGAACGCTCCTGGCTTTACGAGTGGCAGCGATACAATCGTCGTGTCCGATGTGGATCTGCCGGACCTCATGGTCGCCAGCATCGCCGTGCCTGTGGGTGGCGTAACTGATTCATCAACAAGCATCACTTATCGGTTGGCCAATCAAGGCCTGACGCCCGCCGGCTCGAACATCACCACGCGCGTTTTCATTTCGCGCGATCCGCTCGTTGGCGACGATGTGTTGGCCGGCCAATACACGTTCGCGGGCGTCATTCCGCCGGGATTGTTCTTCGAGCAGACGGTTTCCTTACGGCTGCCGTCGGCCGGCGGCGAGTATTGGATCGTGGTGCTCTGCGACGCGAACAGCAGCGTGCGCGAAGTGTTGGAGGACAATAACGTCGGCGTTTCTGCCACGCCCATTCATGTGCGTGCCGCCTACGAGGCCACGGTCGCGACGCCGATCGAAACGGCTCCGTTAGGCACAGCGATTCCGTTAACCGGGCGCGCATTATTGCCCGGCACAAGCACTCCGCCTCCGGCCAGTTCACTTGTTAATGTTAACATTTACGTGCGCGGTACCCATCGCGTAATCTCCGCCTTGACGGACGCGCAAGGCTACTTCAACGCCGTATGGCAACCATTGCCGGCCGAAGCAGGTTTGTACGAAATTGGCGCCGCACATCCCGGCGAAGCGGATGCGCCGCGGCAAGATAGCTTTACGTTGATCGGTTTTCGCGCCAGCCCGGGCGAGACGTTCATCACGCTCTCGGAGGAGAGTCGAACCACGAATCAGATTACATTGCAGAACCTCAGCCCGTTGCCGCTGACGGGCCTGACGGCGACGATTCTGGAGCAACCCACGAATCTCGACGTGGAGCTAAATACGCCGGGCAGTATACCTGGCGGTGGTTCGGCGACGATTACTTATACCGTCAGTTCCCATGACGCGAGCGTGCCGCGCACGATCGTGCCGATACGCTTGACCGTTAGCGAAGGGTTGACGAACGATATTTTTCTTTACGTGACCGTTGAAGCCCTTCGGCCGCGTCTGATCGCACTGCCTGATGCGTTGGAAGCCGGCATGAAACGCGGCGCACAACGTTTTGTTGAATTCAGCATCGCCAATCTGGGCGGCAGCAATACTGGCCCGCTCACCGTGCTCGCGCCCAATATTTCCTGGCTGCGGATCGCATCAACGAACCCGCTCCCAGCGCTAGCGCCGGGTCAAACCAATCGCATCAGCCTCCAACTGCTGCCCGAATCGAGCCTTCCGCTGGGCGATTATCCGGGCGCGCTCGTGGTCAGCGACGGTTCGGCGTTTGTCAATGTGCCTTTCAAGTTCCGTGCGTTGTCGGATGAGCGCGGGGACCTGCTCATTACGGCGGTCGACGAATACACTTACTACGCGGCAGGTTCGCCGAACCTGTCGAATGCGACGGTGCTCGTGCGCGATGCGCTCAGCGGCGCAGTGGTAACGAATGGGATCACAGGACCGGATGGAACATTCTTTGTGCCGCAGGTGCTTGAAGGCTTTTACGAAATCCAGGTCGATGCCGACAAACATGTCGGTTATCGCGATACAAAGTTGCTGGTGGCGGGTCTTACCAACAATATCCAAACGTTTCTCTCGCGGCAAATGGTGCAGTACCGCTGGACCGTCCTGCCGACACAGGTTGAAGACCGCACACGGATTGAAATCGAAACGACATTCGAGACCGTCGTACCCGCACCGGTCATCACCATCGAACCCGCGGTGATCGATCTTTCGACTGTGCTGGGGAACGAAGCGCAAGTAAATCTGCGCATATCGAATCACGGGCTTATTGCCGCCGAGAATCTTCGGCTGAGATTTGATTCGCACCCCGATTGGGAGTTGACGCCGTTGGTCACGGAATTTGGCGATTTCGCCGCCAACAGTTCCCTGACTATCCCGATGATGATCCGAAGGAAACAGGCAGGAGGTGTGTTCGCGGTGGCAGATAGCAGTTCGCCTTGCGTGATCAACGGCGCAGGCACCTGGGAACTGACATGCGGCGAGAAGAAAAACTACGCTGCTCCTGTCACGGCGATTAACGCTTCGAGCAATTGCGGTGGGGGGACTGGCGGAACCTCCGGAGGCACTTCAGCAGCGGGGAATCCGGGCGGCGTCGCCAACGCGGGTTGGGCGGGCGGCCGCGGCGGCGGCAGCGGTTCGCCGACGGCGCCCTTCGTCTCCGGGCCGACGTTTAGCCCGCCCACGGTGTGCGATTGCGGGCTGATCCCGAGCGTCTGCCTTGGGGGCAGCATTTCGTTTGAACTTGACGGGATGGCGAAGAAGCTCGGTGAAATGATCTTAAGCAAGCTGCCAAATTTTCGGCTCGTGAAAACGGAAGTCGCTTTGAACCTTAGCGGGCAGGTCTGCATTTGTTGCGAGGATAATTCATTGGGATACAACGGAAATGTTACCGGCAGCGCGAGTTTGAAAGTCGTCGTCGAGGCCGGTCCGGGCGTGAGCGGTAATATCAAGTTCGATGCGGGCCCAGAATGGCAAGGCATCAGTGCGTCATTCAACGCATTGCTGGGTGTGCGAGTGACCATCGGCGGCAGCGTTGAAGTCCAGTATTCACGCGACTGCGACGGGGAGGAAAAAATGTGCGCGAGCGGAGAGGCCTCGTTGGCTGCTTTCGCGGGTGGGCAGGTGAAAGCGAGCGTCGGGGCGACGCAGGTGAGCACGGGTGCGAGCTTTTCAGGCGAAATCGACGGGCAAATCGGTATCGAAGGTTCGCTTTCCGCCAAGGTCCACGGTTGCAGCGACGGCGATATGGATTTCACCGTTTGCGGCCAGGTGATTGCCCGCTGTCATTTGACCGGCACGGTCAAGGCGACCATTGCGGGCCAGGAAGTTTCAGAGACGATTGGACCGAACGGCGATTCGGTGCTGGTGTCGCTCGGTTCGTGCGGTGGCCGAGGCGGCGTGCATACCCTGAGTGAACCGCCACCAGAGGAAGGCACCAATCTGGTGGAGCAGGTTCCGGGAAGGCAATTCCTGCGGCCGGCTCAGGAAGTCATGGCTGCTCTTCGCGGCGATCAACCCCAGCAATCCGGTGTTTGCGCCAAAGTCCGCATTCGCTTGAGCCAGGAAGCAGTCCTGACCCGCGACGCGTTCCAGGCGACGCTGGAACTCGACAACGAATCCGGCACCACATTGGAAAATATCGCCGTGGACGTTCTGATCCTGAGCGCAGCCGGCCAGAATGCGAACGGACTGTTTGGACTGCGCGACCCCGTGCTGAGTGGTATCACTGGAGTGGATGGAACCGGTTTGCTCGGTAATGGGGCCAGCGGCCGTGCTTCGTGGATACTGTTGCCGACTGTCGATGCAGCCTTGAGTGAGCCGGCTCAATATTTCGTCGGCGGCGTTTTGCATTACACACAGAACGGCACTCCCGTGACCATCCCTTTGTCGGCCGCGCCAATCACCGTCCATCCCCTGCCCCAGCTTGCCCTGGACTACTTCCACCAGCGCGATGTTTACGCGGATGATCCGTTCACCGATGCAGTCGAGCCGAGCATTCCGTATTCGCTTGCCGTCATGGCACGGAATACCGGAGCCGGCACTGCCCGCAACTTCCGGATCACCTCCGCGCAGCCGCAAATCGTCGACAACAACCGAGGGCTGCTGATTGATTTCAAAATTATCGCCACCGAAGTGTCTGGTCGGAACCTGACGCCGTCGTTGACCGCTGACTTCGGCGACATCGCGCCGGGAAACATTACGGTCGGCCGTTGGTTATTTACGTCGACGCTGCAAGGGCTGTTCACGGATTATAAAGCAACATTCGAGAACCTCGACATTCTCGGTAATCCGGGCCTGGCCATTGTAACAAACGTCACCATCCATGAAATGACGCGGATCGTTTGGGCGCGCGGACCATACGAAGATGGCAAACCGGATTTTCTAGTGAACGAAATCGCCGATCCGCCGCTCGATTTGCCCGACACACTTTATCTCAGCGATGGAACCAAAGCCTCCGTCGCCGTCGTCACGCAAAGCACCGTATCAGGCGTGCTGTCACCCGCGAGCCTTTCGATCCAACTCAATGCCACCGCGCCCGGTGGTTGGGTGTATTTCCGGGTACCTGACCCGGGCAACGGCGAATACACTT
>DATENK010000052.1:0-3915 GCA_035275085.1 Verrucomicrobiia bacterium
GCTCCGTCCCCCCGATCCGTCTCGGCGGTTTACCGACTTTACTCCGGAACAACGGGTCCAATTCGCGAGAAAGGGGCACGGCCCAGGCGGATGAGCAATAAGAAGCTAACCCATGATCAAGGATGACGAATCTCATGAAAACATATGCTCCTAAGCCGAACCGCTGCGCATGTGTGCGCAACGAATGGGATCTCCGCGGGGCTTGTCGCGCCTTTACTCTCATTGAATTGCTTGTGGTCATCGCCATCATTGCAATCCTCACGAGCCTGCTACTGCCGGCTTTGGGCCGATCGAAGGCGAAAGTCTATAACGCGGCCTGCGTGAACAATCTTCGGCAACTCGGGATTGCGACCCGCGTTTATGCCGGTGATAACGAGGAGCGCCTGCCGAGTGCGGAGATCCTTCCCACGCAACCAATCGATCCGCTAAATCCGTTGCCGCGTATCTGCGATGTGCTGGCAAGTTACGTTGGCAAGACGGCGGGCACGAATGCCACCACGGCAACGGTCTTCAAGTGCCCTGTGGATAATTTGGGCCGGTTCGCCGCCGAAGGCTCGAGTTACGAATGGAATGCCGAACTGAACGGGCACCGCATTGATGAGACGCGAATAGACAGCGCCTTCCTTTTATTACAACCAGGAAACCTTTCGGGCGGAATTACGAATTTCGTCCTGATGTTTCCCCCGGAAACGACTCCGCTCTTTCTTGATTACGACGAGTTTCATCCTCGTCCGCCCAAATCCGGCAAGAATGTTGTTTTTATGGACGGGCACGTCGGACTAATGGAGAAACACGAAAACTGAACATCGAACCTCTCCAGATCGAGCACGAAACGTAGAAGTAACCCCGGGCATTGACGACGGAGAATCAGTGAATGCCGAACAGCGAAAGGACGGCTCGGAGAAAAAGGATGACGACTGCGAGATAGGCGGCGAAGAACGCTGCGAGCACCCCGAAAATCCAGACAAGTATTTTTCCCTGCGACCGCCCGGCACTGCCAGGAGCGTAGTGCAGTTCGATCAGGCGAAGGTTGCGCATATTGGCTTTCCAAACCGCGTCGAACACGTCGCCGAGCACAGGAAAAGTGCCAACGAGCGATTCGATGGCGACGTTTCCGACCATGCGCAGCAGGATGCGCTTGCGCAATCCTAGCAGCGCGGCTTGATACACGAGATACAAGGAAAGCAGCGCGGAAAGCGCATCGCCAATACCGGGAATGAGACCGATGATCGGATCGATCCCGATGCGAAAGCCGCCCGGGAGCGTGATGCATTGATCCAGGAGGTTGCTAAAGAAGCGCACGTGCTGGAGCCGCCGGTTCGGCGGATATGCGATACGTTCGGCTTGGCCCGTGACGGTCGTAAGATATTCGTTGCTCATGCAGTTTTTGGCCGCTTGCTTACGCCGCGGCTCTGTCAAGCAACATAACTTCGCGCACGCCTGGCGCGGTGTCTATGGAAGGAGTCGGACTAGTTGGCAGGCACGAGTTTGAAAAACCGACGCGGATCAGTAAAGGAAACGTGGTACGGTGAGGTGGCGTTTGGCACAGGGGTGTACGGGCCGGTTACTTCCGTCGCGGTCAAGAGTTGGTAATCTTCAGGCCAGGTAAGGGTGAGCGAGGAATTGTCGCTCGACCGCGTGAAAGTGATTCGACCCGGTTCGCGCGGAACGATCTCGCCTGTGGCGGTGACGCGCGCGGCGTAGGTGCCGGCCGGATACCCCTCGGGATCGATGAAATGAGTGAGACTTAATTGGTCCGGGGTGATCGCCGATGGGTCGTGCCCGATGTAAAGGTGATCGCCGTTTGGGGTCCAATGCTGGATGCGGAGCTCTCCGCTAAGCCCGCCGTTCGTAAAACCGGCGTGCACAAAGCGGATCGCGTTCGGTCCGGTCGTCGGGAAATCGATGATGCCGCTTCCCGGCACTTGCAGCTCGCCAAATTGGTAATCGCCAAAGGCGACGGTGATGGTGCCGGTGTTGCGCAGGATAACGGCTTCATTGGTCGTGATGGTGCCACCGCCGTCAGACAACACGAGGGTCCCTCCCGCATCGAGGGAGATGAACCGGGCACCGAGCGTTCCTGAAGCCAAAGTGTACCTGCCGCCCGAGTCAATGAACAACCGGTTCGCAACGTGGTGGTGACCGTACATAACATTCATGTTGCCATTAAATTGGACGGTCGTGTTGGACGTCCATAGTTGGGCGCCGACTACCATGCCGTAACCGCCGCCGTTGTTGACGACAAGTTCCTCCGTCCGGTTGGTTGAAATGTCGCCCACCTGACCGGCGCCGTGTGCATAATATCCTCCGTGCGTAATGGTGAGCCGCCCTGAATAATTGGTTCCTCGGTTCTGGGTAAAGTATCCGCTATCGACATCGATGCGCGGGCTAACCAAGAGCGCGTCGCCAAGAGAATAGAAGCTGGCGGAGATCGTACCCGCGGGCCCGGAAAGGAGGATACTAGCGAGATTGGTGTGAACACCCCCCGATTGATACACGGAGGCATAACCGGGGCCGATCAGAACATTCGACGAAATGAGGAGGCCGCCCGAAAGCGAATAATCCGTGAACGTGCGGCTGGATGCGTTACCAAATGGAAACGTAATGTCGCCGATTTCAGCACGGCCGCCGGTCTGGTTGAACCGAGCGTTATTCGCGACTACACGAGCGGCACGCAACGTCCCACCGGAGAGGAATAGTTCTCCTTTCGCCCGAGAATCGTTACTGATCGATTGGAGTTCCGTCATCTCGGCCGTACCGTCCGCGATGTTCAGTCGCGCGGTCGCTTGCGGGGTTGCGTCCAGGTTTACGGAGTTGGTGACGTTGAGCGTCCCGTCGTATAACGAATATACGCCCTCGGCACCGACCCCAAGCGACTGTGCCTGACTGACGCCGCCGTATTGATTGAAGACGCCCGGGACACCGTCACCCACGTGAATCTGGGATGCGGAGAACAAGCCATTGGAAAGTGTGAGTTCGGCGTAACCTGTGCCCAGGCCGATCGAATTGAAAAGGGACGTTCCGATCCAAGCCTCGCCGACTTGCGATTCTGCCAGTTCGGCGAAAGTTGCTTGCCCATTCACGGCGAATCGATTCGCGCGCAGTACCGAATAATAGCTGAGCAACGATCCATCGCGGCCAATATGAGTGGTGGCCGTGGTGAGCGGAAGGTTCAATCCGGCGTAATTGAGCAATAGCAGATTGTGGGAATTCGTGGGCGCGTCCACATAGAGGTCGTTGATCTGCAGCGAACCCGGGTAATTCGCGGTTGTGCTCGAGCCAATGGCGAGCGCCTTAAAACCGGGATTCGTGACCGCGATAGCCTCGTCTGCGGCGGATGGTAAATGCCCCAGGGACCAGAACGGTTCTTCCCAATAGCCACTGCTCGTTTTTGTCCAACTGTTGGTATTGGCGTAGGATGACGCGGCGAACAACAATGCGATAACCAATAGAGCCAAACTCCTTGTACGCATAAAGGCGCGGAGAACGTGCTGAATCTCCGCGGGTTTTCATAGTGGGGTCACAAACCCACCACTTTGGAGGCACGGTTTAATCTCGTCCGGTACGCCATGGATTTGAGGCGCACAGCCACACGCCCCAATCAGGGAATATAAAGTGCCGACCGACTGCGCTTACTTGCCGGTCTTCCCTGGTGGGCCGGTGTGCTCGTGATTCTTGTCACCGTAGCCGTTGCCAGGCCGGGTCGGCGTTGGAGAGTTGCCGTCGTCATCGTTGCCCCGACCCGTCGCTGCGCGCTGAACAAAGTGATCGCTTATGACCCGTCGGAAAGTTTGGGCGGTGACAAAGCCGTCGCTCGTGGGGATGAGGATCCCTTCGCGCTCGAGAACTAACACGGCGTCCGATCGGACGGTGCCAGGCTTCAAATGCAAAATCTGCATCAGAGTTTGCGCGAGA
>DATENK010000053.1:0-5112 GCA_035275085.1 Verrucomicrobiia bacterium
ATTTTTGTGTCTTTCATTCCCATGATCAGTGTTTAGTTTGTTTATTTCGTTTCAGCGCACAATCGATGCCGACAGACGTGCAACTCTTGTGCCACGGTGCACTTCGCTTTAAAATACCTTACAAAATTGGGTTTCTGGCGAAGGTCGCCAGCGTAAGACCATTCAGTCTGATCAAAAAGCAACAGCTTCATGCCATCAGCCAGAACGCGCCGATTGCGACCGCGGCACACGAAAACGCCGCCATTGCGCCGCGGCAAATGCGCTGCGGCAACAAACCCAGCGCGGCTGAAAAACCAGCCATGCCAGTGACCGTCCCCGCGGCAAATGCCGTAAAATAGACGCTGACCGCCAATGGACTTGGAAACAGAAGACCTGGAATCACGCCCAGCAAATGCGAACTTCCCGCCAAGCCGTGTATGACGCCGAACGCGAGCGGCGCCTTTGGGGCGCCAACCTCAGGCGCTGCGATCCTGGCAGCGAATGACTTGCAAATTCCCCATGCGCCGACAGCAATCAACAGTACGCCGACCAAGCGTTCGGCTGAGGAGGAGACCAAATTGACCGGAAGTAATCTGCGGAAGGCGAGCGCGAGCAAACCGATGATCAGGACACCGGCGCAATGGCCCATCGCCCATTGCACGCCCGAGCGCCAACCACGCGTCCTGCGGCCAATTGCAAACGGCGCCACCGCCGCCAGATGGTCGGGCCCCGACAGAACATGTATCAGTCCTGCCGTAAAGCCGGCCGTTATCGCTGCCCAAATCATGCCGTTTCCAAAAACGCGCCGACACTAATGTTGTGGCGAAACTCTGTAAAGCCCTTCTTTTAATTTATTCTCAGGGGTGATTACCCCTTTTACCCCACTGGCAGGCAGTTAATTCAGGCGCGATGTTGCGTTGTATGAAAGCGAGTACCAGAAACCGAACGCGCGGAAGCGCGAAAGAAATCAAAGGTCACCTGAAGGAAAAGGGCGGACGGCTGGTCGGCAATCGCCGGATGGAAGCCGAGGGCAGGTTGGAACGAGGCGCAGGCAAGATTCGCCGCAAAGTTGGCGAAGCCGAAAACCTCTTCGACGAATAGTTGACTTCCGGTAGGACTGAGACGGCCACGAATGCGCGAACATTCGTGGCCGTTTTTTTAGTGATTTAGTGAAAGTCATGAGAACGGCTGCCAACCAGGTTTTCGTATTGGAGGCCTTCAATACGATGGGCCTTGATGGAAATAACGTCATCGACATGCTGAAGGCAACCTGTAATGAGCAGGAAAGGTTCCTGAGTGATCACCAAGCGGAGCCTTTCGAACAATTGCGGTTCGACAATGGCATTCGAGATTCCTGTCTCGTCTTCGAGGCTGATGAAGACGAAACCTTTCGCCGTGCCCGGACGTTGCCGGCAGATGACGTTTCCTGCGACGCGGACGATCTGGTTGTGAAATGCACGAGGCAGGTCGGCAGCGCGTAAAATATTTTTTAGGTGCGGCCTAATAAGCGCCATTGGATGTGGACCCGTAGTCAGGTCGAGCCCGCTGAAATCGGATTGGAGGCGTTCCAGTGCGGTCATGGGTTGCAAAGGGGAAAGTTCCAAATTCCAAGCTCCAAGTTCCAAAGAAGTTCCAATTTCCAAATTTCCAATATTGGTCCTTGGAACTTGAGTTTTATTTGGAGCTTTTTCACAGAAGAGGTCGTTATGATAATACGTTTGTTCCACCCGCCACAAAGCGTCCCGCCGATGGGCAGCGAAGCAGTTTAGCGCGCCGATTTCCGCCAGGGTGCGGAGCTCGGCTTTATTAAAATGGGTCCGGGCTTTAAAGTCTTCAAGGGACGTAAAAGGTCGTTCCGCCAACATATGTCGCGCATGTTCTTCGCGGACGCTGCGGACCATGCAGAACCCCAGACGGACGCTGCTATCCGGCTCAATCGTGCAGAGCCAGTTGGACCGCATTGCGCAGACGGGACGCATTTTGAGGCCGTGGCGTTTGGCGTCTTTAACGATGGTGGCCGGCGAATAGAAGCCCATGGGCTGGTTGTTTAACAGACTGGCGTAAAATTCGGGCGCGTAATGGGTTTTCAGGTACGCGCTGCCGTAAGCCAGGATTGCAAAACTGATTGCGTGAGATTCGGGAAAGCCATAGAGCGCGAATGAGCTGATCGACTGGATGATTCGATCAATCGACGTGGATGGAACACCTTTAGCCGCCATACGTGCGGCGAGTTTTACCGCCACTTTGCGCATGCGCTCTTCGGACCGATGAAAGCTCAGCGCGCGGCGCAATTCTTCGGCTTCATCCCCCGAAAAATCAGCCATCACCATCGCGATCTTCAACATTTGTTCCTGGAACAAGGGCACGCCGAGAGTGCGTGCGAGCACCGGTTCGAGGCGTGGATCAATGTAATCCACCTCTTCGCGGCCTGCGCGTCGCGCTAAATATGGATGGACCATGTTGCCCTGGATCGGACCAGGTCGGATGATGGCGACTTCGATGACGACATCGTAAAAGCATTTGGGTTTCATGCGCGGCAATGTGGCCATTTGCGCGCGGCTTTCGATTTGGAACACGCCGATAGTATCGGCTTTTTGCATCATCTCGAACGTCGCCGGATCGTCTGTCGGAATTTTTGCGAGGTCCACGGCATGGCCCCGCTGACGCGTAAGTTCAATCGCGTCCTGCAATACCGACATCATGCCCAGGCCGAGCAGATCGACTTTCACAATACCGAGGTCTTCGCAATCCTCTTTGTCCCATTGCGCTACGCTGCGGCCGGGCATCGAGGCATTTTCAAGCGGGACGACAGAATCGAGCTGGCCCTGGCAAATGATCATGCCGCCAGAATGCTGCCCAAGGTGCCGAGGCAAACCATAAATCGCTTGATACAGCCCTATGAACGCCGGTGCGCGGGGATGCTCCCGGGGCAGGCCGGCCTGTTGAAGTTGCGCCTGCAAGTCCATGGTGTGGGGAAAATCGCCGCTGGCGAACAGGTTGGAAAAGCGGTCCAGCACATCATTGGAAAAGTTCAGCGCCTTGCCGATTTCACGGGCAGCGCTTTTGCCGCGATAGGTAATTACGTTCGCCGTCATGGCTGCGCCATGCCGGCCGTAGCGCTGATATACTTCCTGGATCACGGCTTCACGGCGGTCGCCGCTGGGCAGATCGAGATCGATGTCTGGCCAGCCCTTGCGGCCTTCGCTCAGAAAACGCTCAAACAGCAAATTTCCGCCAACTGGATCCACTGCAGTAATACCAAGGCTGTAGCACACCGCGCTGTTCGCCGCGCTGCCCCGTCCCTGGATCATAATATTCTTTTCGCGGCAGAAATTGACGATGTCCCAAACGATCAGGAAATATCCGGGGAACCCCAGCTTCTGGATGAGCGCCAGTTCGTGGTCGAGCTGCGCGCGCACTTTGGGCGTTAGTTCGCCGTAGCGTTCCTTTGCGCCAGCGTAAGTTTGCTTGCGCAAAAAGCTGTCCATGCATTCGCCCGACGGCACCGGATAACGTGGAAATTCGTAACCAAGATTATCGAGCGAGAATTGAAGACGCTCTGCCAGCCGCATGGTGTTGTCGACCGCTTCCGGCATATCCCAAAAGATGCGGCGCATATCATCCGCGCCGCGCACATGGCGGTTGCTATTGATCTCAAGTAATTTGCCCGCCGCATCCAGATGGGTGTGATTGCGAATGCAAGTGAAGACATCGAGCACGGTGCGTGCTTTCGGCTTGGCATACAGGACACCATTGGTAGCGAGCACCGGCAGTCGATAGGCTTCGGCGAGATCGCGGAGCGCGTGGACTTTCCACGTTTCGCTCCGGAGCTGATGGCGCTGCATTTCGATGAACAGATGTTCGTGACCAAATGTGCGAAGCAGCCGTTCTACAATTTCCTTTGGAAGAATATCCTCCCCGGTGAGCGCTACCAACCCTTCGGCGAATTCCGGTAACTCATCCCAACTCACAGCGCCTTCGCCTTTCAGCGCCCGCAAGTGCACCCGCGTTAGCAAGCGGCATAAATTCTTATAGCCGGTGCGATTCTCTACCAGCACCGGCAGCACCGCGCGATCTTCCATCGGCAATTCACTGCCGATGATCGCGCGCACCCCCTGCTTTTTTGCTGCTGCAAAAAATCGTGGCGCGCCATACACCCCCCCGCGATCGCACAGCGCCATCGCCGACATGCCTAATTGAGCGGCCGTCTCGACCAACTCCTCTGGAAATGATGCTCCGCTCAAAAAGCTAAACGCGCTCCGCGCATGCAGTTCGACGTAGGACATAGTCAGTCATACAACGCATCCACGAACATCTGACCGTTTCGGTCGATGATGCGGTAAAGATGTTCGTCTTCGGTCTCGATGTCCCATTCGACGCGCGACCAGCGTTGCTGGTCCCACCAATGACCGGACATCTCCCATGGGCCCGCTCTGTGCAAAATGCGGCCATCGAATGCAGCGTGCGCGGGTGGACGAAAGCGGCGCAGGCATAGGCCGCGCGAACCGTGTTCGAAAGCGGCAGAGGACTGCCGCTTTGGCAGAGATCTACGCGGAATTACATCAACAGCTTTCATCTCAAACGCATCGGGTCGATGGCTCATTTCGACAACGGGTGTACCGATCCGATCGTGGCCCACGAGCGCGCTCAACCGCGCAAGCGTCTCAAAAAAACGATTCGGATCGCGCAGGTCAGACTCAAATAACTCCAATTGCTGGTTCCCGGGGCGGCAGGGGCGGAGGGCTAAATGCACGCCCACGATCGGCTGTTCGGTGCGCAGAGTTTCCAGATGCGTCTGTAGGATGCCGAAGAGCGTTTCAATCTTTCGTGTCGGCGCGGGAATTTTCAGGACGTGCTCGTATTTGTCGCCATCTGCGAGTGTTAATTGCAACCTGATCTCGTCCGCGACCAGATAAACCAATTCAAGCCGCAACGAGAGTTGCTCAACGAATCGGTGGAGAACGAACAGGAGCGCCTCGGCCGTCTCGACTTCATGCTCGAACTCGATCGCTTCTTCATACGAGTCCGGCGGCTTCGCCGGACGCAAGGGACGCGTCCGCGTCGCCGAAGCGCGATCGAACAATTCCAGGCTTTCGGTGCCCAACCGGTCCGCCAACGCAGTTTTCCCTAAGG
>DATENK010000054.1:0-3074 GCA_035275085.1 Verrucomicrobiia bacterium
TCGGGATCCAGCGGAATCCCGTCACCCAACCTCGCCCAGGTTTTCAAATCGGTGGAATACTGGACCTCATAATTGTAGGCGTCGCTTCCAGTGAAAAGGATCTGCAAGTCGTTGCCCTCCATGGTGACAGAATCGATATGCAAAGGCAGCGTCACGCTTTTGCCCGCGCCGCGCACGGTGCCGAACGAGTTGAACGCCACCGCGCGATAATAAACCGTCGTGCCGGGCGCGAGATTCAACAGTGCGCGCGAATACGGAAAATCAACAATCCCTCCGCCTAGCGTGGAGGACGGAGCGGTGATGTTGTTGTACACGTTACTGATCGTGCTCCACTCGAAATACCCGCGCGTGAGCTGTCCTTTCGGGTTTGCCGCGCCGATCAGGTACACGCTCGTCGGTTGCGCATTGCTGTGCCCGAGAGTGGTCACTATCGGCGGGCCCTGCTGGTCGATGAAGAGCTGGACGTCCGTTTCGTCCGGCAGCGGTTCGGCGTCCACGTCCCAGACAACAACATAATAATCCCTTTGCGGCTCGAGTTGCATGATCAGCGCTGCCGACGTCCCGCAGAAGCCGGGATTGCAATTCATTTGCATCATGTTCCCGCTGCAGGAGCCCGCGCTATTCGTGTAAACCGCCATCATCGTGTTGTAGATCTTTGTCGCGGTGTTGTTCGTGCACGTGGCGATGATGTATTGCCCGCCCGAGTTGGGCCGAAAGTGATACCAGACGCTGCGGCGGCCGGTGCTGCAGAGCGCTCCAGGCGGATCGCCGACCGTGCTGGCCACGTGCGTATTATTCGTATGAGTCCAATACGGGAACGGCCCCGACGGTGGAATCTCTTCCGCGCCTTCACAGAAATCATTCGCTGGCGGCACCACTTTGGTCACTTTCAATTGAACGCTCCGCTGCCCTTCCGGTGGCGCATTGGTCAGCGTGTGCCAGACCACCATGTAATAGGTCGTGCCCGCATTGAAATTCGTCGTGATCGCCGATTGCAGCGTGCCGACGTCGTCATTACACGCGTACTGAGTAAACGGCCCTCCGCAGGCCGAGGGTGAGGTATAAATCCCCAGCAACGAGTCCTGGAGCGTTGTCGCGGTGAACTTCAGGGACACGGTGTACAAGGAGGATTGGAGCGGAGTGAATTTGTACCAAATGCTGCGGGAGATTTGTCCGCCGTAACAGTTCGTCGGCGGCGGTGGATCGCCAATCACCGTCGCTTCATGGATGTTGGTAACGATCGAACTATAATACGGGGACGGTCCGACATCGCCCGGGATGATCTCGGCTCCGGAGCATTGATCGTTCGCCGGGGGAGCGGCTCGCAAATCCAAGGGGCCCGCAAGCAGGGTCAGACAAAAAAACGCCAATCCAAAGGCAGCAAATGTTCTCATCATAAGGCTCAATCCGACAAGGGATTAGCCTCTATGTTGCACGGTCGGAATGGATTTGGCGAGCAAAAAGGATCGCCGTTTTGTAGGGGTTTTTCGGGGTTTTGAGCCGGGGTTTGTTCAATCAGATGGACCTCCGGAATAACCGTTACACCGTTACATTATCGTTAAAGGCTAAGGAACTCGCAAAAACAACCGTTACAGATCCGTTACACTTTCTGCGTAATGATATTCTCGCAAAGTTTCTGAAGCTTGGGAATATGAGAGTCAAGGGTACCGACATGTAAAAGACGCGGGCAGTTGAGCTAAGAAACCCACATCCGTTTGAGCATGCCGGTACCCGAAATCGAATGCGGGTTCCGTGCCGAACCATCACCGTTCTCAGCCTATTTTAGCAAATTGAGTCCCGGCGGCGCTGTACCCAAAATTGGTTAGATTGAGGCGCGCGAAGGGGTCTAAGCCAAAATCTCTTGAACGACCTCGCCGTGGACGTCGGTGAGGCGGCGGTCGATGCCGCCGGTGCGGTAGGTGAGTTTGGTGTGGTCGATGCCCATCAGGTGGAGGATGGTGGCGTGGAAATCGTAGCAATAGGTGACGCCTTCAGCGGCCTTGTAGGCCAGGTCGTCGCTGCGGCCGTAGGCGACACCTGGCTTGACGCCGGCGCCGGCCATCCAACTTACGAAGGTTCCGCCGTTATGATCGCGGCCGACGCCATTTTGCGCGAAGGGTGTGCGACCGAATTCGGTGGTCCAGACTACGAGCGTGTCATCCAGGAGACCGCGCGCTTTGAGATCGCCGAGCAGCGCGGCGATGGGCTGGTCGACGCTGGCGGCGATAGGTGGCAGTTCTTTTTCGATGTTGGCGTGGTTGTCCCAATTCTGGGTAGCGCCTTGCGGGCCGCTCCAGACCTGAACGATGCGTGTGCCGCGCTCGATCAGGCGGCGGGCGAGCAGGCAACGGCGGCCGAAGTCTTCAGTGACTTTGTTATCCAGGCCGTAGAGGCGGCGGGTTAATTCGCTTTCGCGGGCTAGATCGAAAGCTTCGGGCGCACTGAGTTGCATACGCGCCGCTAATTCACCCGCTGCGATGCGCGCTTCCAGGCGCGAGTCGCCCGGATGCTCCAGGGCGTGACGGCGATTCATCTTCTGCAGCAATGTCATGGTGTCATGATCAGCTTTGCCAACGGCGAATGGATATTTTTTGTCGGCGAACAAATCGGGCACAGGCGGAGTTGCGCCGGCGTTGATGACTGTGCCCTGATGTTTCGCGGGAAGGAAACCGGCGCTGAAATTCGCGCGCTGGTTGTAAGGAAGTCCTCGGGCGTCCGGCAATACGACGAACGTCGGAAGGTCCTGGGACAGCGTGCCGAGCGCGTACGAAATCCACGCGCCCATGCAGGGAAATCCGGGCAGGAGAAAACCCGTGTTCATCATGTAGCTGCCGGGGCCGTGGACATTGGTCTTGGTGGTCATCGCCATGAGGAACGCCATTTCGTCCACCCATTTCGCCTGATGAGGAAACACGCTGCTGACCCAGCGCCCGCTCTGGCCGTATTGCTTGAATTCAAATGGGCTTTTCATGACCGCGCCGACCGCGCCGGTGAATCCTTCCGGTTTTTCTTTTGGCCCCAGCATCTGGCCGTGCAAACGCGCGAGGTCGGGCTTGTAATCGTAGGTGTCCATG
>DATENK010000055.1:0-8287 GCA_035275085.1 Verrucomicrobiia bacterium
ACCCCGCTTGCCGAAATCATTGTATTCGTAATCAACCTTGATGTGGTACATCACCGACTTCTGGCTCGGCGACACCGGAATATACGCTTCCCAACGGTTCTTCATCCGCGGAATTCGCCGCATCGGATACATATCAGTTCCCACCACCACAGTCGGCGAAATCGAATCCGCCCGCATGCTCTGTTGATTGCTTCGCCACTCATACTCGATCAGATAAAGATTGTTGGGCGTCCGTTTGGCCCGGGTCGGCGTCAGGTTCGTCACGCTCGTGTCCGTGACGCATCCCGCCAGCAGCACCACCGCCATGAGAAACATCATGTTTTTCATTTTCAACATGGGGCGGAGACTTACACATCGTCCGCAAAGTTGTAAAGGTGGATTTGGGCGCCGCTTGATACCAACCGCCATTACCACTTTGAACTGTGCCCCGTCGTTTCTTTGTTGCCCGCCTTGTCGGAAGCGCTCGCTGAGAGCATGCGGTCGTGCGGAGTGGTCAGCGTGATTTCCCAATCGGCAACTCCGGCCTGACTGGAAACGATTCTCGCCTCGCGACCATTCACCATTACAGAAGCGATTTCTCCATTGTCCTGCGACACGCCTTTGACCATCCATTTGCCTTTCGCCTTCTGCACGGACGTGACCATGGTTGCCGGGGGTAGATCATCGACCGGGTCAAGCAGCGTTGGAAATTCGGCTTGCTTCACATCGGCGGCGCGGACGTCTTTGCCCGTGAACCCCTCGACGGAGCGATATGCGGCGTCACTCGCCTCATCGGCGAACCTCGCGCTTAACACCTTCGTCACGCGGCCTTCGCTCGGATAGTCGTGGAAATAATAGGCCACTGCATTTTGGGGCTTGTCATTGCGTGGGCCGCCGCCGAGGTCCACGACCTTGCCATTCCGGGAAATGCTATTCGTGATAGTGAGCTGGCGGAAATGTCCCGCGACTCCGGTGTTTGGTGAGGTGCAGGCAAGCTGAATCAGCGGGTCCCGGCCTACGCGGCAATTCTCCAGCCGCAAATCTTCGTACGTGAACACGCCGTATTGCACGCTCTCATCGTCGTGCCCGCGGTTGATCGGTTCGGAGATGACATTGTTGAAATGCACGCGCCGATAAACGTGCGCGTCGTAGTCTGGATGGTAGACGCCATATACGCCATCCTTCACTTCCAACCCGTCCATGAGAAAGAATTGCACGTTGGGCCGCAGCGCATAATGCGTCTGCCACGCCCGAAGATTTCGCGCGACAAAGGGATGCTGGCGATCGCCGTGCACCGAGCCATTCCGGTCGTCTCCAAAGTTGAAGCTGTAAAGCCCCTCGCTGTGCGACTCGTTGTCCTCGAAGCGAAGGAAGGGAATGGTGCGCACGTCAATTGCCGCGCCCTCACCGCTCGGTGTGCGAATGCGCAGAGTCGGGTCGAAATTGCCCGGCTTGGCGATCTCAAAGCGGTAGCCGTATTCGTCATTCTCGCACGCGACATTCCGCGTGAAAGTGTTTCGACCATTGGCCCACCAAAAGCCGGCGCCGTCGTTTGGGTCAAAGGGCAGGATTTGCTTCGGTAAACGCTTTCCGCGATAGGCTTGCACGGCGAGATTGCGATCAAGCAGGTTATATTGCTCCGTCGCGTCTTCGAGGAAGAAGCCATGCCCAACCGATTGGTAACCGACGCAGTCGCGGACCAGCAAATAATCCGTCCCGTGAATCGTGATCCAGCGATTGTACGAGTCCCAAATACTCGCACCCAGCACACCGCTCCCGCGCATCGTGTCGCGCACCAGGTGAAAATGAATCGAATACCTCCCAAGCAGGCCCTCTTTCCCCAAATGCCGGAACTCCGCATAGGAGATCCCGCCGCTGCTGTCGCGATGATACATTGTGTGACCGCGTACGCCGTTTGGGTCGGACGACTCAATCACGACATTGCGCGAAAGGTTTGCGACTTCGCTCCGCGTGAAGCCCGTGCCGGAATGCTCATAAGCCAGGGGCTTGTCGAGGGTGACGGTGGCGCCATCGATGGCGGTGATGAATCGTTCCTCCGTTTCCACGTGCCGGGGTTTCCGGGCGGATTGCCGATAACTGCTGCCTCCGTCTTCACTCTCCCTTGAAACCGTCACGATGATGCGGTCGCCCGTTTTCCATCCCCACACCGTTTCCGCCAGCGTGACTTTGCTGTCACCCCGCTTCACCGTTGCGCCGAGCTTCACCCACGTCCGGTTCATTGGCGCGCCATGGATATCCATCCGCCCGCCGCAATTCATCAGCGCGGGAAAAGAGTTGGTGTCCATCCCCTCGAAATAAACCAGCCGTATCGTCGCCGTCACCCCCCGCGGAATTGGATTTTCACGCGTGCCGATTTCCAATGCCGCACTCGGCATTCTCTCCCCCGCCGCCACGCCCGCCATATCCTGACAATTGAACCCATCCTCGTCGCACTCCGTGCCCGGGGACACTTTTAGTAAGCCGACGTTCAGTCGCGTGGACTTGTCGCGCGCAAACGTCAAGTTGCCCGCCACGTGCAGCACTCGCACTGCGGCGTCCGAGTTCAGATCATATGTCACGGTGTGACCGCTGCGAATCTGCACGTTCTCGCCTGACTGCGGCGCGCGCTTGTCAACCCAGGTGGCGGGTTCCGACCACTTGCCACTCCGGGCGGAGGTGACCTCGAACCGAACGGGGGGCGAAGCCGCCTGTGCCGTGGCAAGACCCGCGATCACGGCGACAAACCCAAGCACCTGAAACTGTCGCATACATAAAATCAGATGGACCCTGCGTTGCGCTTATTCAGAACTGGCAAAACAAACGTGACATTGCCCGCGCCGGCATTGAGGATCTGTGCCTGAGATCTCACAACTGCGGGACCAGCAAGCCGACGGTTTTTAGAATCGCCTTTTTTCCTTGATACCAGTAAAATATGCGCTATTATTGGATGCGGTATGGTCCTTGTCAGGTTTACGCTTCCAAGCGCATGAACGGTTCCGGTAACCCCGCAGACCAGCGCGTTCTCCGCGGACGCGGTGCGACGATGAATCCGGCGAATCGGTTCGTGCAGATTCATTTGGAGCGCGATCCGGATTTTGATCCCGCCGAAGACCTTGCGCCCGGCACGCAGGTCTATAAGGACGAAACAGCTTCGATCATCTCCTACAATGACAGTCCGGATGTCGGATTCAGCGCCAGCGTCAATCCTTATCGCGGCTGCGAACACGGTTGCATCTATTGTTATGCGCGCCCCACGCACGAATATCTCGGCTTCTCGGCGGGCCTCGATTTCGAAACGAAAATCATGGTGAAGGAAAAAGCACCGGACCTCTTGCGCAAGGAGTTGTCCTCCCGCAAATGGAAGCCGCAAACGTTGGCCATCAGCGGGATCACCGATTGTTATCAGCCGATCGAGCGGAAATTCAAGATCACCCGCCAATGCCTGGAAGTGCTAGCCGAGTTTCGAAATCCGGTGAGCCTGATCACCAAGAATTTCCTCATTACGCGCGATATCGATATCCTCCAGCAACTCGCGCGCTTCAACGCCGCTGCCGCGTTCGTTTCCATCACTTCGCTCGACGCCTCATTGCAGCAAAAAATGGAGCCGCGCACCTCTCTCCCGCAAGCGCGCCTCTCCGCCGTGCAAAAACTCCACGACGCTGGCATCCCCGTCGGCATTATGTGCGCCCCCATGATCCCGGGCCTGAACGACCACGAAATGCCCGCGATCCTTGACGCGGCCGTCAAAGCCGGCGCGCAATACGCCGGCTACGTCCCGGTGCGGTTGCCGTTCGCGGTGAAGGACCTCTTCGAAAGATGGCTGGAAGCGCATTTCCCGGACCGCAAAGACAAGGTGCTCGGCCGCATCCGTTCGATGCGCGGCGGCAAGCTCAACGATCCGAATTTTGGATCTCGTATGAGTGGCGAAGGGCCGTTTGCGGATCAGATGGCGTCTCTGTTTGCGGTGGCGGCGCGCAAGGCGGGGATTGCGGATCGCCGGCTGGATCTATCCGTAGATTCCTTTCGCGTACCCGCTTCAACAATCTCGCAAACGCAAAAAATGTTTCCATTCTGCTCGTAACCTCCAGCGGGAGAGGTCCCAGATTTGACCCCTCCCGCCAGGGCTCCTCATAGCGTCGGGTCGAGGATAACATTGGGCAGATTTGCTCGCTATCGAGGCCCGTACGAGAGGGGACGTCAGGGAAATACGTATTTCGTAATCCTAATCCTACAGCAGGCTCGCGGATTCGGAATCCAAAAACAACGTCGCGTGCGCCTGCTTGCGCAAGATGGACGCCGGGCACGCGGTGGATATCGGTCCGCGCAAGGCGTCGAACACGGCTTTCGCTTTTCGTTTTTCGGGCGCGATGCACAACATTTTCTGCGCGGAGCAAAGCGCGGGAATCGTCAGCGTGAACGCATACGGCGGGACCGCTTCCATGTTCGGGAAATGGCCTTCGCTCACCTGCTGTTGCCGGCACGCACGGTCCAATTGCACCAGTTTGACTTTGTGCGGATCGCTGAAATTCGCCACCGGCGGATCGTTGAACGCCAAGTGTCCATTCTCGCCGATCCCGAGGCAGCAGAGATCGATGGGCTGCGCTTCGAGCAATTGCGTGTATCGCGCGCACTCGTCGAGGGGCAGGGGAGCATCGCCCTGAATGTAATTGAACACACGCGGCTTGACTCGTTGCTCCACGCGCTCGCGCAAATAGCGGCGAAAGCTCGCGGTGTGGTTCGCATCGATGCCCAAATATTCGTCCATGTGAAACAGCGTGATGCGCGACCAGTCAATCCCCCCAAGCACGATGAGTTGTTCGAGAAATTTGATCTGCGAATTGCCCGTCGCCAGGATCACCGCAGCCGAGCCTTTGCGCGCGAGCGCGTCGCTCAGAAGTTCGTGCGCCGTGCGCGCCACGTCCCGCGCCAGGTCGGCTTGGGTTTCGTAAATCCGCACCGGGAGAGCATCGATTTTCAGAGTCTTGATCGCGATCGTCATGAGCGGCGCAGTCTAGAAAGTGCCCTCCGGATTTACAAACGGTAACTGCACAATTTCCGCGCCATCCAGCCTTGTCCCGATTGCATTGTGCTCGCGCCGGACGTACCCCAGCGCGATATTTTGCTGCAATGCCGGCGAAAAGACAGCGCTCGTCACGTACCCGACTTCTTTGCCTTGCAAAAAGAGCTTGTCGCCGCGTTTTAGTAGCGATTCGCAGCGCAACCCACGCAGGGCCCTGGCTACTTGACCGTAAGTGCGCACGCGCGAGATCACTTCCTGGCCGATGTAACAGCCTTTTGCGTAACTGATCGCCCGCGCTTCGATGCCCGCCTCCGGCGCAAGGTTCGATTCATCCATATCCACGCCGAACCGCGGCTGCCCGGCCTCGATCCGCACGATCTCCAGCGCCTCTTCGCTCACTTGCGTCCCTGGCAGGTCGACTTTCTGCCCAAAGGGCACAAAAACATCAAACCCCTTCGCCGTCCCGCGGGCGTTTCCAAACACGTAGCCGCCGACGTGAGGAGGCGGACTCACCTCACGGCCCTGCACCGTGTACATATTATATAGCCCGGACGCGTCCTCAATCTGCACATCATCCGCAATTACGTATTTATCGAACCGCGCCGCGATTTTCTGGGTCAGCCCGGGCTCAAAATCCAGCAACAGCGCGTCCTCCAGGCACCAGATGAAAACATCGCTTTCAATCTTGCCCTTGGCGGTGACGATCGCCGCGTAACACCCTTGGCCGGCCTGGAGCTTATTGACGTCATTCGAAACCTGGCCGTGCAGAAAGCGCTTCCGGTCCGCGCCTTTGATCAAGAGCCGGCTCCGCGCGCTGAGGTCCAGCCAGCCTACGTTTCGGCGTAAGCGCCAGTAATCCGCGATTCGCTTTTCATCCACGTTCATATTGGGGCGCGGACAGCGTGTCCGCGCGAAGTGTTTAGGACACGCGGACAGGCTGTCCGCGCTCCAATATTATTGTTCTGACATTTTGTGCATCTGCCAGCTCATGCGTCACCATGATCATTGTCGCGCGCAGCTCCTTGTGCACGCGCTGGATCAATTGGCGCATGCGCACCCGCAATTCCGCGTCCAGGTTCGCCAGCGGCTCATCCAGCAGAAACAGCTTCGGCCGGCGCACGATCGCGCGACCGAGCGCCACGCGCCGGCGCTCGCCGCCGGAAAGCTCGCCGGGAAATCGCTTCAGTAGGCCCGCGATCTCCAGCAAGGCCGCCGCCTCTTCGACACGCCGGTTCGATTCAGCTTTGTCCACGCGCCGCAAGCGCAGGCCCAGCGCCATATTTTCGTAGGCGCTCAAATGCGGCAGCAGCGCGTCGCTTTGGAACACCATCGCCACGTCGCGCTCATGCGGCTTCAATCCGTTCATCGGCTGGCCGTCGAGCGCGATGCTCCCGCTGCACGGCTGCTCCAGACCGGCGATCAATCGCAACGTGGTTGTCTTGCCGCAGCCGGAAGGACCTGCCATCACCAGCAATTCGCCATCACCGACCTCGAAGCTCAGCCCATTGAGCGCCACCACGCCGTCTCCGTTGCGGGCGCGGTACACTTTCTTCAATTCGCTTACAGCCAGGCGCGGCATGAAATGAAGACTAAAGGCAAACGAGGACGCTGTCACCCGCAGGGGAGGGGGCCCCGGGGGGCGTCAGAAGGCGTCAGGGCGACAGGAGGCCTGTAAACATTGGGTGGAATGCATGTTTTCAAGGCGTCAGGAGGGCGTCAGGAAGGCGTCAGGAAGGGACAGATCCAAAAAACGGAACGTTAAGGATTGGAGCTTCTGATGGAATGCGGTGACAGAGCCCGCGCATGCGGGCTTTCGATTCGCGGTCCGAACATGCCGTTCGTCGGTATTTTTCGATCGCACGATGCAGCCAAAGCGGTGTCGCCGCTTGGCTCTGCCACCGCAGTCCATATTTAAAAACGCACTCAATTGTGATAGTCGCGGCTTTCCCTCCGCGCCTTTTAGAGGCTTTATGAGTTCATCGCCTGCGTGGCGATAGCGCCTTTTGCGTGGATTGGGACAGGTGGTCGGGATTGGAGCTTCTTTGGAGCTTGGAGCACTGGAAAATTGGAGCTTCCTCAGCGATGCGCAGAATCCTTGTAACTCGTTGTAGTTAAAGCACTTCCGTCGTTCGGTTCATCCTTCAACCTTCCTCCTTCATCCTTCCGAGATGGGGCCCTTTGCGCCCTTGTGGGAACGGCCTTTTTTGTGCTTTACTTCCGGGGTGCCCGGACGTTTAATAGCGGCCGTAGAAACCGTGTGGGCCGTATCAGATGCAGGCACTAAAAAAATGTTCAAAAAATGTGCACAAAAAATGTTGACACTCTTTGGACACTCTGACAAGATGCGCCCACACACAGAAAGAAATAACACAAGCCACATGAGAACAAAAACACTATTGCTTACGGCTGCGCTGAGCGCGGCAGGGCTCGCCACCTCGATGGCGCAAGTCTATTCTGTCAATGCAGTGGGTTATGTTAACCAAAGCGTCCCGGCCAATGGCTTGGCGATTTTGGCAGTCCCGCTGAACGGCACGAATAACTCCATGAACACCACGCTGGCGTTGCCGAACGGCTTCGATGGCACAACGGCCTATCGTTTTGACGCCTCGGCTCAAAACTATCGCGATCCCATTACCTGGATCGAAGGTTTTGGCTGGTTTAGCGCCTCGGATGCTGATCCGACGATCAATCCTGGCGAAGGCGTTTGGATCCAGAATCTTGCGGCCGCGGCACTGAACATCACTTTCGTCGGTGAAGTTCCCTCCGGCACTCTGAATAACGCGATTCCTGGTGGTAACCAATTGAAGCTTGCCTCCTCGGTTGTGCCCAAGGGCCTTCCGATCGGCGATGCGGCCTCCGCTGCGACCACGCTGGGTTTCCCGGCGGGCGACGGCGACACGCTGTATGTCTTCAGCCCGGCGATCCAGAACTACAAGGATCCGTATACCTACATCGATGGCTTCGGCTGGTTCTCCGCCAATGCCGATGATTCAGGTCCTGGCGGTCCAGTGATCGCTCCTGGCACAGGTTTCTGGACCCAAAAGGCCGGCGCACCTGCGACGTGGACGCAGACTTTCAGCGTGAACTAAATAATTACAATTCAGAAAAAAACCCAAATTAAAGACGTATGAAAAAACTACTACTCACAAGCGCGCTCGCGGTCATCGCTACCTTGAGCAGCTATGGTCAAGGCAGCGTGGGCTTCGCAAATGCGAGCGCCTCGCGTGTATGGCTGGACACTGGCACAGGCACGGCGACGACATATCTGCCTTCCGGCGGAACGTACAA
>DATENK010000056.1:0-6595 GCA_035275085.1 Verrucomicrobiia bacterium
CAACCTTCCGTTCCACCAAAAAGCCATTCTCAACGAGAGAATAATCCGTCCACGTTACTTCAATTGCGTTAGGGCTGATCCCCCGGGCGGCGAGATTCCGGGGCGAGAGCGGCGGCGCCGGCGTAGTTTCCACAAAGACGCTGGAAAGCTTATTTGGGGCAAAGTCGAATAGTTCGACCATGGCGACACCAGCACGCGCCTGGAAGGCCCATATAGGGATGACTGGCGGCGAGGAGAACAAAGCGGGCAACGCCACGTCCGCCGTCCCGCCGTCGCGATCCGTGATGCGCAATTGGAAATCGCTGTGGGCATTGATCTCGAACGCCACCCAGTGCGTCAGGCGCGGAAAGACTATCTTGCCGCCGTTGTCGCTAAACAGCAGCGTTACGTTGTTTGGGTTCGATTGGCACTGCGGCTCTGAGCCGCACAAGCGCGTATCGAGGCAGTTTGTGTCACTGATGGTCATGACATCGTAAATGAGCGGGTTAGGAATAGCCGGTTGTTCACCCGTCGGACAACTGCTCGCGCCGGCGGGCAACTCGTCGAAGCCATACTTTTGCAGGTATGAGAGCGCCTCCGAAAGCTGCTCTCTACCAGTAATTGGATCTATGCTAACGATTTGTGCGAAGCTGCGAACGCCGTTGAAGTTTAAGGTGCTTGCCGCGATGAGCAGCCCCCATCGAAGAGCCGATGTGTTCACTTTCATAATTCTTCCCTATGGTCCCAGCTTCTTAATCCGGACGGGCTAGCTCCTTTACCACATCCAACCGGCATTGATTCAGCGGATTATCACGCATTTTGTCAAGACGAAATCGTTAATAATTGGCAAGCCCAGCGAAGCCGGTCTGGAGACCGCGGTGCGTGATCGGGAAGATTTTCCTTGTTCGACCGCGCGTCGCCCGGACAATGCGCGCATGTCGTGGCTGCAGTCAATGGACACAGCCGTGTTTCGTTGGATCAACCTGAGCCTGAGCACTGCGCTGTTGGATCGGGTGATGCCGTTTTTTGCCTGGAACCGCTTCTTCGTTCCCGTTCTGGTGCTGGGCGCGATTTGGCTGGTGCTCAAAGGCGGCGCGCGCGGACGCATGTTTGTCGCCATCACCTGCGCCATAATCGCATTGGGCGATATGTTCGTCATTAACACCCTCAAGCATGTGATCGAGCGGCCACGGCCTTTCGCGGGCGTCCCCGACCTGAACCTTCTAGTGGGACGAGGGACCAGCTTCAGCATGCCCTCTTCACACAGTTCCACCTGGTTCGCGGCAGCCTTTCTGGCTTTGTGCTTCTATCGCAAAAGCTGGCGTTTCATGTACCCGCTCGCAGCCATGATCGCTTTTTCAAGAGTTTATGTAGGCGCGCATTACCCCAGCGACGTGATGCTCGGCGCGATTCTGGGAACCGGTTACGCCGCCGCGGCTCTGATGGGGCTGCAACTTCTCTGGCGCCGAATCGGACCCGATTGGTTCCCCCTATGGTGGAAATGCATGCCTTCGTTGCTGAGTCCAGAGGTTTGCGTTCAGGCTCAAGCTCCAGACTCGCCGGTGACAGCCAGCCTCGACCGGCATTGGCTGCATTTCGGGTACGTCTTTGTGACTGCTATTTTTCTGGTGCGTCTGGGATATCTGGCGAGTGGCGAAATCGAATTGAGCGAAGACGAAGCCTACCAATGGACGTGGTCAAAGCATCTGGCGCTTTCTTATTACAGCAAACCGCCCTTGATCGCCTACACGCAATGGGTGGGCACAAAATTGTGGGGCGACACGGAATTTGGCGTGCGGTTTTTTTCGCCGGTGATCGCGGCAATCGTCAGCCTCCTCGTTCTGCGATTCATGAGCCGTGAAAGCAGTGGACGCACCGCGTTTCTCGTGACGCTCGCGTTGCATGCAGCGCCACTGGCCGCGGCGGGATCGATCCTGATGACGATCGACCCGCTCTCAGTCTTGTTTTGGACGGCGGCGATGCTCGCCGGTTGGCGCGCGGTGAAGAGCGAACCGTCCATAAAGCCCTGGCTATGGACGGGATTGCTCACCGGCCTTGGCTTGTTGAGCAAATACACCGCGCTCTTCCAGATCGCGTGTTGGGCAATCTTCTTCTGGTTATGGCCCACGTCGCGAAAGCACCTGCGTTCGCCGGGACCATGGCTGGCCCTATTGACCGTTGCGGTGTGTTCCTTACCGATTTTAATTTGGAACGGGCAGCACCGATGGATCACGTTCGAACACGTTGCGCAAAATGCGAAGCTCGACAAACCCTGGAGCTTCACGTTGCGTTACTTCGGCGAATTCGTCGCTTCCGAAGCGGGTCTGCTGAATCCAATCTTCTTCGTCGCCATAGTTTTAACCTGCGCGCGCTTATGGAAGTCCCATCGCAACGAACCGATATTCCTGTTCCTGTTCAGCATGGGCGCCCCTTTGTTTCTCGGCTATTGGATTTACACGCTCCATTCGCGCGTGCTGCCGAATTGGATCGCGCCCGCCGTCGTGCCACTCTTTTGCCTGATGGCGCTGTATTGGCAGGGCCGCAGGTTCGCGTCATGCCTCACTGCCGGACTTGCCCTCGGAATTCCGGTGGTGGTCCTTCTGCATGACACCGACATGCTGAAGCGCCTCACCGGTGAGTATCTGCCGGCCAGGCTCGATCCTTTGCGCCGAGTCCGTGCATGGTCGACCATGGCCAAAGAAGTGAACGTCGCCCGAAAAGAATTCGCCGCGGCCGAAGGCAAACCGGCTTTCGTGATCGGCGCACACTACGGAATCGTCGGCGAGATGTCCTTCTACATTCCGGCGGCGAAGAAGGCCATTGATACGGCGCCCCTGGTGTATTACCGCAGCTCGCCGCGGCCGAGTAATCAGTACTATTTCTGGCCAGGATATCGCGATCAACGTGTGGGCCAAAACGCGATTTATGTCCACGAGACCGAGGAGCGCCGCCCGCCGCCAGATTCGTTACTCGAGGAATTCGAGTCGGTCGAAAGCCTTGGGATGCGCTCGATCAAGTATCGCGGTCGCGAATTCCGCCGCATTGAATTGTTTGCATGTCGAAACCTGAAGCCGCGTTGAATGAAACGTTCTTACCCGTTCGCGACTACGACCTGGCTGCGACGCTGACTTCCGGCCAGGCATTTCGGTGGAAACGGGTCGACGACGCGTGGGAAGGTGTTGTCGGTGATCATTGGGTTGCGTTGAGCCAACGGTCGGACGGCATTTTAGCGCGCCTCGCAACGCCAACACCCGACTGGAGGTGGTTGCGGAATTACTTGCAGGTCGATGTAAACCTCAATGCGGTGCTCTTAAGCTTCCCGGACGATGAGCCGACGCGCGAAGCTGTGCTCGCTTGCCGCGGGTTACGCCTGTTACGGCAGGAGCCGTGGGAATGCCTTGCATCGTTCATCCTATCGTCCACGAAGCAGATCGTGCAGATACAGCAAATCGTCGCCCTGCTCTGCCAGAGGTTCGGGAAGCCGTTGGCCGTTCCGCCTGGACATGCGGCGGCGTTCGGATTCCCGACCGCTGGGCGGCTCGCGGCCTGCGCCGAAACAGACCTGCGCGGCTGCAAAATGGGATTTCGCGCGCCGAACTTGCTGGCGACGGCCAAACTTCTGGCGGCTGGCGAATTCAACCTCGAATCACTGCGGACCAGGACTACAGCCGAAGCGCGTTCCGCGCTGATGGAGTTGCCGGGCGTCGGACGGAAAATCGCGGATTGCGTGCTGTTATTTGCTTACGGGTTTCAGGATGCGTTCCCCGTAGACGTATGGGTGTTGAAGGCATTAAAACAGTTATATTTTGCGAAGCGCCGGCCGACGCAGCGCAAACTCCGCGAATTTGCGGACACGCACTTCGGGGCAAATGCCGGCTACGCGCAGCAATATCTGTTTCACTACATGCGGACGGCCTACAGAGCCGCGACCGTGAGGGAGCGCTAAACCGTTAGCGTCGCAACACCGCGCCGGGCAACGTGATCGTCTCGCCGTCCTTGAGCTGCCTCGTTTTTCCGTCGAAGGAAATCACAGTTCCATTCGCAAGCACCTTGCTGCCGTCATTCATCGTAATGCTGGTGGTCACAGGGAAAAGCGCGCCGTCTTTCTGAACGGTCACTTTGCCGCTCTTCAGCGTCACGCTGTCCTGCGTCGGAATTGCGTTGCCGTCCAGCCGCAGCGTCTGTCCATCGAGCAGCCGCTGCATTCGTCCACCCGAGTGCAGCACTGAGTCCGGCGAAAGCACCGAACCATCGGGCAGCGCGACATTTTGCGTCACTGGCTCGGGAGCGCCGCCATCCTTCACGACATAGACGCGGCCGCCTTTGGAGATATAATGGTCGGCCACCGGGCTTACGCTGCCGTCCGGTTTTTGCAACATGCCGTCCGCGGCGATGGCCTCGCCTTTTTCGAGCTTCCGCTCCTTCCCCTGCCCCGCTTTGAAACCGCCGTTGGTGTTTATCACGATCCCGCCCGGGAACGCGACCGCCGCTTTCATGGGCACGAGCGTGCCATTGACCTGCGCCCGAATTTTGCCGTCCTGATTCACAACCTTTTCGACGCCTCCCTGGGCGAACAAAGACGCGCAGAAGCTTAGGACCGCGCAGCTAATTGCAATTTGCCTGGCATTCATATTCTTAGAATAACGTAAGCATTTCCCGTGCACCAAAGGCAATATCGGTGTTTTTTGGGCATTTCATGAGCCTAAAACGCCTGCAAGGTCTTCGACTGTCCAATTTCGCCGCGTTAAGGTCAGCCGGTCGGCGGCGGCGCCGTGCGCCCAAACAGCGTACCGGATGCCCATGGCGGGCTCTTTTTGCACGTCGGGCTGCGCCAGGAGTCCGGCGATGAACCCGCCCAGCAGGTCGCCACTGCCGCCCTGGGCAAGTAAGGGATTCCCGGAGGAATTCACAAACAAAGGCTCGCGCGTGCGGCCAATCAATGTCTGATGGCCTTTCAGCACGACGTAACAATTACCGAATCGGTGCGACAATTCCCGCACGGTGTTGGGCCGATCGGCCTGGACGTTAGTGGTAGTCGTCTGCAGCATTCGCGCCGCTTCGCCAGGGTGCGGCGTGATCACGCGGATGCCGGACGCGCTCGCGCCGCCAGGCGGCAACCAGTCCAGCGCACTTGCGTCCACCACGACGGCAAGGGGCGATTCCTGCCAAAGCTTCCGCACATATCCCCGCAACGCGTCGGGAATGTCTTGCGCCGCGAGCCCGGGCCCGACCAGCACAGATGTGCAGTTTTCGGGGAGCGCCGGTTCACTGTCCCACGCACGAACCATCACGGCTTGCAATTGCGCGGCCGCGGGTTCATACACCGCGCGCTGCGTTGCGAGCGTGATCAAGCCGGGTTGTGCGCGTTGCGCGCCGCGGGCCGCGAGCACCGCAGCGCCGTGATAACCCATGCTGCCGGCGATGATTGCGAGATGCCCGTAAGTCCCTTTGTGGCCGGACACGGAGCGTGACGGCGGATAATTCGCGAAATCGGACGCGACCTGAAAGCTGACTTCCGTTTCAAACGGATATGGAATAAGCCCAATGTCCGGCGCGGCTTCGAGGCGGCCAACGAACGGCAATGCGTGCACCTTCATCAGACCTTCCTTTACCGCGCCGACTGTTACCGTAACGGTCGCGCGGATCGCATCATTCAACGGCAAACCAGTGTCGGCATTCAGACCCGACGGAACATCGACCGCGAGGATCGGTACGCCGCTCTTATTGATTTCCTGAATCAAAGCAATCCAGTTCGCCGACAGCGGCCGGTTCAAGCCGATCCCGAACAAGCCATCGATGATCAGGGCGGGCGGTGTTTTCAACGCGGCCTTAAACTCCTTGATGGCCGCCTCCGGATCGAAGACCTCTAGGATTTTTGCTTCGCGGCCCGAAAGAAATTTCGCCGCGTACTTCGCGTCCTCACCATTATGCCCTTTACCGGCGAGCACAAGGATCGAGTCGCCGGCACAGGTCAGCGTCTGGGCAAACCTCGCGACCGCCTGGCCAGCACACTGCATCACGGCGTCTTCCGTCTGCCCGGAAGCCCAGGTCGCCTTCTCCCACTCCCGCATCTGCGCGACTGTTATCACCGGCACTGGCATAACAACGAATCACCAATCACCAATCACCAATACCCACAGAATCGCCAAAACCCAACCATCAAAAAATCTTACCGCAACGCAGACTGGTAGTCTGCCGTATCGAGCGAGGGGAAGCTTTGCCTTGATTCCAAAACCGGGGCGCAAAATAGAGCTTTTTTGGCGGGCAACATTCGGAAAGGCTCGGCACCAATGAAACTGTCCATTCTGTGCCTGCTCGGGCTCGCGGGGTGCGCCGGCGGACCCACCCACGACTACTATAATCCCGCCATGACAGGCGCAAAATACCCGCCGCCAATTACTATCTCACACGTAGAAAACCTGCCAGCCGAACGCGACAAACTGCTTAATGAAGGCTACATCCTCATCGGCACAACCGAATACGGCGGCAAATACCCCGAAGCCGTCGAACTCAAAGCCCAAGCCAAACGCGTCGGCGCCAACAAGGTCATCTATTCGACCGTCTACATCCCGCCAGTCCCAGGATCCTGGTCATTCTCCTTCGGACGTTGGGGCGG
>DATENK010000057.1:0-2584 GCA_035275085.1 Verrucomicrobiia bacterium
CCACAAACACACCTTCAAAACTGTGGCTGGCATCCAATTTCAAAATGTGCACTTTTTCATCGATTTCCTTGAAAGCCGGATAAATGTTCCGCTCATTCGCGGGCAGCACCGGCAGCGAGGCACTCACCGGTCCCCACTGCAGCGTCGATTTCGCGCCCTCTCTAAATTGGTACTCGTAGCCAAGCGCAAGCCGCGGCGCGTCCGGCAGCGTGAGCCCGAAGTCCACCCATGCCCGACCGGTCCGCAGGGCCAATTCGCGGTCGAGCGAGAACATCGGCCGTGCGAACGGATAGAAACCGCCCGAGTCGTCGTAATATTTTTGATATTGGTCCAAGCCAATATCGAAGAAGCCGACGTTTGCTTTTTCGTAACGCAGGGCAAAACGGAAATCTTCCTCCTGCGGAAAGAATCGTCCATCGAAGGTAAGTGTGGAATCGCGCGAGGGTTTCTCCTGCACAAAAAAGTTTTGCACGCCGGCATGCAAGCCTTCCTTCATCCAAAAATGCTCGCGGAATTTTCGTTCATCGCCGCTCACGCCAATCCAGCGCAGCATCGGGACAAGCGTCGCCACGGTCTGGGGACCTGCGACCACTCCTTCCGACCATTCGGCGCCTTGGTCGATCCACGCGCGCAGCAACCCAATCTCTTGCGCCGCAAGTGGGTCGCCTTTGCCTTTCGGCGGCATGCGCTCGATCTCCTCGTGGAGCCCCGCGACGATCAGGATCAATGGACTATTGGTGCTATTGCCGGGCAGAATCGCTCTGCCACTGTCGCCGCCGCGCAGAGCCGATTCGCGATTGTCCAACCGGAAACCGCTTTTCGGCCGATTTGGACCGTGACAGCTCAGGCACGAGCGCTCGAAGATCGGCTGAATATCGCGCGCGAAATCTATTTTCAATTCGGCTGGCGGCGGCAGTTCGGCCGCGCCCGCGCCGAACGCAGCACCAACGAACATCAATACACCTGAAGATCGATGGCGCCGCATAACTCAATGCCGAAGCATTCGGTCGATGTTCGAACCATGCACGGCGGTGTGACATCCGGCGCTCCAGCACGCGCCCTGACTTAGGCGGGTCGTATGGGGAACATCGCCGATATAAATTTGACCACTGAGAGTGGCCACTTGGGCATGGCATTTCAGGCACAGGTTATTGTCACGTTGGACCAGCATCTTATCCGCGATCGACCCGTGCGGCTGATGGCAGACCGCGCAACCTTCGCGCAGCGCTTCATGATGGAAAATCATCGGACGCGTCTGCTCGCGATGGCATTCAGCGCAGCTTTCATTCATGCGCGCCATGCCTGTCGCTGGCCGCACACCCAGCGCAGTGCGATGCGACGTTTTAAAAATATCGGCTCCATGCGGATCGTGGCACTGGACGCAATTCATCCGGCCTTCGAGCACGGGGTGATGCTGCGGCAACTTGAATTGCGCGTGAACATCCATATGGCACGCGAAACACGTTTCCGCATTGCGCCCGGGATTCACGATGAACTTGCGTCCGCCTCCAGCCTTCACATGCAGGCTGCCCGGCCCGTGACAGGATTCACATCCAGCGGAATCGGCGTGTGGGGCGCCATCGACATGCAGACGCGCGTGCGGACTCGAAGCGAACGCTCTCGTGAACTCGGCATGACAATCGACGCACGCTTTGTTGCCGACGAAAGTCGCTCCCTCGACCTGCGGCGGAGTAACGACGCTGCGCGGAATGGTTGAACACGAAGCCAAAACCACGGCAACTACGGCAAGACCTGCCATTACGGCTGAAGGCAGGGCGTTATGGAACTTCATTCGCAATCACGCGTGCCTTAATAAGAGCCCGCAAATCCCGGTTTTGTTCCCGTCAATCTCCAGCCGTTGGAAAGGTCAAAGTAAACGCGGCGCCTCGGCCGGGTTCACTGCTGACTTCAATCACCCCACCGTGATCGCGCACGATTTGCCTGGTGATCCCCAGCCCCAGCCCGCTCCCGCGGGCCTTCGTCGAATAGAACGGTTCAAAAATGCGGTCCAGGTCCTCCGCGGGGATGCCCGGTCCTGAATCGCGCAATTCGATGCGCGCCTTGCCGCCCTCGTTGGACGTGCGGACGTAAATCGCGGCGCCGGCTGGGGTGGCCTCGATCGCGTTCAGCAGCAGGTTCAGCAACGCCTGTTCGATCTGGACATTGTTGCCGTTGATCGTATCCCGTGCGGCATCCAGTTCAGGATGAAAGACAAGCTTCTTCGCCGCGCGTGGACTTTCTACGCTCCGGAGCGCATTCGCAGCCGCTTCGTTGAGCCGCATCCGCGCGAAAGTTTGCTTGTTTTTAGAAACATATTGGGAGACCAAATTCACCAGCGCTTCGATGCGCAGCACCTCCCGATTCGCCAACGGCCCGAGTTCAGTGTTCTCCGCCAACTGCACGCACGTCTTCACGCCGACGAGCGCATTCTTGATTTCATGTGCGATGGTTGCCGTGCACAAACCGATCTGCGCGAGCTTTTCAAGGTGCGCGAGCCGCTCCTGAAATTCTTCCGGTAACTGGATTTTTTTGCGATCAAGGGCGTCCGTGATCCGGAGGAAGGCCGTGTCGCTTTCAACCTGAA
>DATENK010000058.1:0-6228 GCA_035275085.1 Verrucomicrobiia bacterium
GCCATGCCGACCTTGGGCGCGAACGTGATGAAAGCCGACAATGCGTGGAGCGCGAACGCGGCGACAACCAGTTTACCGTAGCCGACTTTGTCGCAAATCACGCCGCCAATGATGATGCCGAAACAAAAGCCAGAAAATCCGGCGCCGGTGATGGTGCCGAGCTGTCCGCCAGTGAACCCAAAATCGCGTCCCCAATTATCGAGAATACCGCCGCGAATGGCCGCGCCCACGCCCGCGGCGAGGATCGCGAAAAATCCCGCCCATAGGAGGCGTTTCGCGTTCGGCGCGATGGCGATGTTGCTGACGTCCGGGTTGTTTGTGGTGGGTGTCATGTGTGTTTTTTGTTTTGTGCGGTTTACAAAGTAAATTCCGGCAGCTTCACAATTTGCCCGCCCTTGAGGGCGGATTGATGGGCGCATAGGCCGACGCAAGTCCAATTGGCCGATTGCTTCGCATTGGGGAATGGATCGCGGTCCTCGATCAGCGCTGTGATGAATTCGTGCGCCAGATGCGGATGCGAGCCGCCATGGCCAGCGCCCTGGGTGAATGAGAGGTGCTGCTTTTTGTCGAGATCGTAAACGCCCTTGCTGGTGAACATGCGAATCGCTTTCGGCAAACGCTTCGCGTAATCCGGCACTTTGACCTTCTTCGGGATCTTCGGCTCGGGCTTTTTGGCGGTGTGCACGACGGGTTCTTCGCCCTCGATCAATTGCCATTCGAACGTCTTCTTGCTGCCGTAAACGTCGAAGCTCTCGCGATATTGGCGGGCGGTGTCGAACAGCGAGCGGTAAATTCGCGCGCTGAGGTCCGAATCCTTGAATTTGATGTGCGTGCTTTCGATCGCGAAGGGGGAGTTGTATTTAGAAATCAGTTCCTCGCGAATGCGGCCCGAGCCGAAGCAGGAAACGTATTCGGCCGTGGCATTCGTCAATCCGCACACTGGACCGACGCAATGCGTGGCGTACCACATTGGCGGCAGGCCCGGCCAGTAATTCGGCCAGCCATCCATGTCTTGCTGGTGACTCGCTTGCAGAAATTGAACGCGGCCGAGTTCGCCCTTTTCATACATCTCTTTGATGAACAAAAACTCGCGGCTGTAAACCACCGTTTCCATCATCATGTATTTGAGGCCCGTCTCGCGCGAGAGCTTCACGATCTCGCCGCATTCCTCTATGGTGGTCGCCATTGGCACGGTGCAAGCGACGTGCTTGCCGGCTTTAAGGGCCTTGATGGCCTGCCATCCGTGATCCGGGATAGGGGTGTTGATGTGGATTACGTCCACATTCTTGTCCTTCAGCAGATCCTCGTAATCGCTGTAGCGCTTCTCGACTTTGAAGTACTTGCCCATCTGGTCCAGCTTGGACTTGGTCCGCTGGCAGATGGCATACATGTTGGCGTTGGGATGACGCTGATAAATAGGAATAAATTCCGAGCCGAACCCGAGCCCGACAATCGCTACGTTAGTCTTCCGGTCACTCATGGTATCTGAAAGCCTGATGGGCTTGCGCCCGTTTGCCGCAGTAATGGGGCGATTAACACCAGTCCTCCCGCCAACTGTCAAGGGCGAAGCAGTATCCGGTTAGAGCCGTGAACGATCCTGAAAGCGCACCGCTTGCAGCTTCAATCTATCGTTCGCGGAGCGTGACCTCGACGGGATCGACGAAGTTTTTGCTCAGGGCAGCGACCTGGTCCGGATTCATCAAGCCGTCCTGTAGCCATAAGCGATAGTTCACCGTCAGGGGTTTGTTTTTTTCGACGGTATATTCGAAATAGGAGCCGAACCGCCCGTACTCTCTTTCGCTGAAGCGCGCTTCCTTCGGATTGCCGGGGCGGTCGAGGTAAGCGACGGTGTAGCGGTTTGTGCCGAGAACAAAGGACATCGCGTTCCAGGGCATGTTCACAGGCCCTTTGCGCGTTTGCGGGTCCCAATTACGAGTCTCGGCGGGCTTGCCGAGGCCGTCCGGCCGAATATAAATGGTTTGGTTCGTGGTGTAGGCATCGACGTCGTTGTGCGCGCGAAATTGAAACCCGGCGTGCTGCGGGTCGCCATCGATCCGCACCCGGCCGGATGTCGGGCGGAGACGTGACGCAAATTCGATCAAGTGGCCGCCAGGAACGTTGTAAACGGTCAACTCCCGCTCCTCGAGCGCGAAAGCCGTGTCTTTGCCGTGCCAACTGATTTCAACACGGTGGCGGGCAAGGACGGGCCCTTGCTCGGAAGCCAGAAAACGTTCGTGCTGTTGAAATGCGCCGTCGATGCAGTGCCAGGTGTCGGCTCGTTTGCCGTTACCGTAAGTGATGCGATTGAAGCCGTAGAAAATCCCACGATGATGCGGCGAGTGAACCTTGGGATCTTCATTCAAACCGCCGGTGATAATTCGATCGCCGTTCGGGGAGTAGACGTGATGGAACACTTTGTAGGTGCGGACTCGGTTTGCCGGCGTCGATTCATCAAGCCTTTCGTAGTGATACGAGACGATCTTTCGCTCACTGAACGTGAGATCGGTGTGATGGCCAGGGTGATCTTGCCAGGTGAAACCTTTGGCAACAGCGCGTTCTGTCGAAAATGTTCCTTTGAGTTGAACGGCCTCGCCGGCACCGAGATGGGGCAGAATGAAATGCATCTCGCCAGCGGCGCTCGAAGTGAGGCTGGGGCCCGTCCATTGCGCGGGGACCGCTCGACCGTCCGTGCCGGACAGTGTGACAGAGCGGATCGGTTCGTTGCCAATCTTCGCGTGAGCGATCGGCACGCAGACCGGGACGTTGCTGCGCGCGTTCGGGTCCGCCGCAACCCTGAGTTCGAACGAAGATGTAGCGCCTAACCCCGACGTGGCAGCCAAGACGCAGGCGAGAATGTATGGTCGATTCATAGTTCTACACCCAGGCCGGGGCCGCTTACCTCACCGGTCCGTAGCATTCCGTCAGTGACGCGGAACATCCCCGGGAAGCGCGTTTCCCACGGTTTGTTGGCCTGGGGCAAGTATTGGCGCGCATTTGCCTCGACCGAAGTGATCGTCGGCACTCGCGCCTGCAAATTGGTGGTTTGAATGAGCGCAGCGCCGGGGCAGCTCATGTCGCCACCCGCGAGGAAGATCTTCTCCTTTCCGGCGATTGAGGCCATCAAAATCATGTGACTGAGTCCTTTCGGAGATTTCACAACGGCCCCGGTCCAACCCAGATGGCGCGCGAGATGCAGGGAGTCGGCATCGATCAAGGATTCGTCGATCACAACGGGACAGAGCTTTGCCGCTTCATGCATGTCATTCTCGGGGTGCGCCTTCAGGTCCCGCGCCGTGGGCTGTTCCGTATATTTTATCCTTCGATAGCCTATCGGCATTTTGCTTTTCAGCTCGCGGCAAAACTCTATGAAGTAATCCACGTTCGGGCACTTCTCATTGAAATCGAGCGCGTAAGCCCAATCTTTGACGCCGCGTTTTTCCTGCGTCTGTGTCACCACTCGGTCGATGTGGATCACGCGTTTAAGATCCCATTTCAGATCCGTGCCGTTAAGTTTGATTTTGAACTCGAGCAGACCGTTGTGGTTGATCCATTCCGGAAGCGTTTCAGGCAATCCATCTTTGATCGGATTTTTATTTTCAGAATCTTCGATGGGATCGACCGTCGAAATCAAATGGCAGAGCGTCATGCGTGCTTTGTGTCGCGGCAGCAAATATTCCTTGGGATATGTTCGTTTATAATCCGCGCCAAGGTAGCGTGACAAATCATGGCTCATGAACTCCGGGCCGAAGGTATCAAAGCAGTTCTTGTGGTGAACTTTGCCGAACGCATCGTGGATCGCTGCATCGAACGCCGCCGCCGTTACGAGTGTGCAAAGCTTTGGGATTGGATCCGCCAGATGCAGGCATTGAGAAACCTCGGTCGCGGCTTTAACATATAGCGGGGCGAGATCCCAATCGAGGTCGATTGGATGAGCGTACTCGCTGTAACCCGAGATCACCTTTGTCAGTTCCGCGGCCAACGCTTTCATCGCTTCGTTCTTGCGTTCATCGGATTCTTCTTTAGACGGGAACGAGAACGTGTGATTGAACGGCATCGTTCCAAATCCAGTGGCGACTTTCCCGCCGACAGTTCGGACGGCGCAACGCACGGTTACCATAGTGGCGCGATTCACCACCGCGCCCGCGAAGCCAACCGGAGCGCGAAAGACATAGTCCTCGTAGCGATGCGAAATGTGCTCGATCCTGATGTCAGTCTTTTTGCGTGTCGCGCCGGAAGTCAAAATTGCCGCGGTGACCGCCAGCGCGTTTTTAACAAATTGGCGTCGCGTGCCCTTCACGGGTTTTCGGTTAAAATGAAATCCATAAGGTCCGCCATATCCTGCTGGCCCAACCCTTCCTCCAATCCCTCTGGCATCAGTGAGAGTTTGGACGCTTTCATCGTGGCGATCTGTCCGCGAGCGACGACTGTCTCGACGCCGAACGGTTGGCGTATGGTGATGCTGCCGGCCGTTTCGTTAACGATCAGGCCCGCGTAACTGTCTGCCTCTTTGGTCTCGACAGTATACCCAAAATAGTTCGGCGGAACTTCGCGGTTGGGATCGAGAATATTGGCCAGCAGCTTTTCCTTCCCGCCATGGCGAGCGCCTGCTAAATCAGGCCCGACTGCAAATCCGTCATTTCCCAGTCGATGGCAGGATTGACAGCGCCGCTGGAACAACGCCTCGCCCCGATGGACGTCGCCGCGCAACTCGAGCGCCGCCCGAAAGCGCCCAACCACGTCCTCACGGTTGCCGTTTGTTGCCGCGCCGATCACTTTTATGGCACGCCGTTGGAGGGAAGCATCCGAGTGCTGTCGCAGCGCCACTGCTTGCATGAGAGACAAATCACGGCGTTGCACGACACCATGTTCCATTGTGTCGAGTAAATCACCCGTGCGATCAGTACGTTTGAGCAGAACGTCCACGGCCTTTTCTCGGATTGTCGGTGTGAAGGATGACCACCGTTCGGTGATCGACGAACCAAGCCCGCCTGGCGACACTCGATCCAGCGCTGTAAGTGCTGCCATTTGGAGCGAATGCGGCTGGAGTGCAGAAATCAGTGACAAAAGTGTTATCGCCGTTTCACTCCCGGAACTAAACGCAAGCAAGCCGATCGCTTCCAGCCGCGTGGGTTCGTCGGCCGACGGATCGACCGCTAATGCCGCGGCCCGGTCGAGGAGCGGTTTTAGATCCACGCGGCTTTTTTCAAAGGAACTGCCGGCGCGTCGCAGCCCATTTCCGAGTCCGCGTGCGATCGGAAACGCGACCAGCGGATCGCGCTTCGAAATCAACACCTGGCGCACGCGGCCAACATCGTCGGGCCGGTTGGCGGCTCCGATGACTGCGGCCAATTCACGCAACATTTCGGGGCGTCCCTCTTCCCCGTTTTCATCCGCGAGCAAATCAAACATTTCTCCGGCCCCTTCCGCCAGAGATGACAGGATCGCCGCCCGCATCATAGGTTCACCGGAATCGCGCCGCGCGATTTCCGTTAACGCTTCGAGACGGTCGCGGTGTCGCACCTCACCCAGAGTGAAAGCCAGTTGATAGCGAACTCCGCTGACTGGGTCGGCGGCGCGCTCGCGAAGCTTCTTCCACAATTCAGGCGAGGGAACGCCGTTTTGAAGGAAGCCTTCCGACAATCGGACCGCGTGTTCCCGCACAGCACCATCGGAATCTGAAAGTCTTTGCAGAAGGAGCCGCTCCTCAAGAGCGCCCAAACCTTGCAACGCATACAACGCGTGCAGCCGCGCCAGAGCTGATTTCGATTCAGCCGCGAGCTTCGTCAGCATCGGCGCCGCTGCGCTATCATTACGCTCGTAAAGCAGTCGCGTCGCGGTATCTCGATGCCAGCCGTTGGGATGTTCAAGCGTCGCTACCAGTTCTTTGAGAGATGCCCGCGATAAGCGAGGCGGTGGCGGCTGTTTGAACCCATCGGGCGCGACGCGGTAAATGCGCCCCATGTCTGCCCCGGCGTCGAAGTCAAGGTGCCTGGCGATTTCGTCCGGAATTCCAAGTGCCTCGATAATCTCCCGATACATGTCGCAGATATACAACGTCCCGTCGGGCGCGTTGGCCATGAACACTGGACGGAACCAGGTGTCCCGCGAAGCGAGGAACTCAACCTTTTGCTCGTCGCGCGGGCGTTCGGCGCGGGCGGTCGGACCTGTATGTACGACTTTTTTATGATGCACGATGTTCTCTGCCGGATCGGCAACGAAAGCGTCGCC
>DATENK010000059.1:0-5461 GCA_035275085.1 Verrucomicrobiia bacterium
GCCTGATGGACGTTTCCAACGAACCGAAATCTGTCCTCGACCTCTACGGCTGCCAGCCCGGCGACGGCACGTTCGCGTCGAACTGTCTGCTCGCGCGCCGGCTCGCCGAACGCGGCGTGCGCTTCATCCAGGTTTATCACCGCGCCTGGGACCATCACAACAATATCGAAAAAGACATGCCCGTTGCCGCCCGAAGTGTGGACCAGGCCACCGCCGCCTTGATTACCGACCTTAAACAGCGCGGTATGCTCGACGACACACTCGTGATCTGGGGCGGCGAATTCGGCCGCACCCCGATGGCCCAGGGTTCAGGCCGCGATCACCATATCAATGCATTCTCCATTTTCCTTGCTGGCGGCGGCGTCAAGGGCGGCACCGCGTGGGGGAGCACCGATGAACTCGGCTACCGCTATCTCACCGACGGCCAGGAAGTCCACGTCCACGACCTCCACGCCACCATGCTTCACCTCTGTGGCATCGACCACAAACGCCTCACCTTCCGCTATCAGGGCCGCGACTTTCGCCTCACCGACGTCTCGGGCAACGTGGTCCGCGGCATCCTCGCCTGAGGTGCGGGAGATGTCGCGTCGGGCCCGCGCCAGCAAGCGCTGTAGGTCTTTGCGTTTCGCAATTACGTAGTTCCCCTCTTTGCGTGGCTGGGGATGATCCCGTATGCTCACCTTGCCTCGAACAGGAGGTCAGCCAATTATGGGCTCGGAAAAAAAGAGAGAAAACAACATTCCGTACCCCGTCACCATCGCGCACGATTTTAAGGAATTTTTGTCGGTGCAGAATGGCAAGGGTGAACCCGCGATCGTCGTCGGCGGACACGCAGCGAGCCTCTGGGCGTTGCATTATGCGGGCCAGGAGCCCGCGATCCTCAATTACGCCCCTTATACGAGCAAGGACATGGATTTCGTCGGTGACCGGACTACGGCCCTGACTTTAGCCCGGATGGTTAATCAACCGGCCGAGCGCGCACCACGCAACGAACCCACCCCAGTCATCTATCGAATTAAGCGTTTGTTCCCGGACCAGACGCGCCAGAACTCGACCCTCGAAGTGCTCGACCATTTGGCGGGGGTCACGAATAACGAGTTGCGCGAGACCGCCGTCACTATTTACTCAAAGGAACTGGACATGCGGGTTCGCCTGCCGAGCCCGATCACGTGCCTCAAATCCGCCACCCGCAACCTCATGCGGCTTCAGCAGGAGAAGCGCGACGACTTGAAGAAGGTCCGGATATTGATTTTTTGCTGTCGGGCCTATCTCCGCGAACAAGTGAAGCTCGCCGAAGCGGGCAAGATCACTGAGGGCGCGGTCGCAAGTCCGTTCGAAACGCTTTTGCGCTGGATGGGAAAACGCACCGCCCAGAAGGCTGCGACCGACCACAAGATCGATTGGCGTGAGGCTTTTCCGATGGGTGAGTTGGAAAATACTTTCATTCCACGCCTGCGCCAGGTGCTGCGCTGTCTGAAGCCGGCGCCGTCCACGAACGGTCACGCCGCGAAGCCCCATTTAGTTTGAATAGATGCGCGTTCAAGCCGCGTCTAAGCGCATTTCTTAAGGAAAATGCATTTCGCCTATTGTCAACCAAGGCCCCTTATCGATATAGTCTCCCACGTATGAATACCGCTGCATTAAGGCTGAGTCGCTTTAGTGGCGTGCGGGTTTGTGCAACCAGCCCCGGATTGTAAGGGCTTATCAAAGGAAACTAAAAATGAAGTCGATCACTAGTCTGTTGTGCGCACTCGTGATGCTCGGCAGCATCAGCTTCGTCAGCGCGGAATCCTGCTGCGACAAAGCGAAAGCCGCCGGCAAAGAATGCGAACACAAATGCTGCGTTAAGGCGAAGAAAGACGGCAAGGTTTGCGAAAAGTGCAACCCCAAGAAAGAAGAGAAGAAGTAACTTCGTCCAGTTCCGCACCCGGACTTCCGAACTAATCGGAAGCCTAAGTCGGAACAATCGCTTAACAACGGCTGGTCCAGCGAGTGCGGGACCGGCCGTTTTGGTTTTTGGGGATGATGTGGAAACCAAGAAAAATTCTCGCGGCAGTAGTGGCAATAATGCTGTTGATTGCCGTCGGAGCGATTCTGATCGGTTCCAGGACATCCAGTGCAAAGCCGGGGAAATTGCCTCAAGGGACGAACGTCCCAATCGTCGCTGTCGGGGCAAAGCATGGAGTGATCATTGCGGCTGATGGCAGTTTGTGGGCTTGGGGCGAAAACGCTGACGGCTGGTCGCCGGTGCTCGGATTGGGCAGTGTCGCGGTTCAGCCATCGTTGCGGCAAATCGGGAGTGATACGAATTGGGCCAGCATCGCGGTCGGATGGCACCATAATCTCGCCATCAAGTCCGATGGCACGCTTTGGGCGTGGGGACAAAACATTTCCGGCCAACTGAGTATCGGCAATCCAAAGAGAACTAAGGAAGCTGATGCGCCTGTTCGGGTCGGTTTCGGAAACGATTGGAAACAAGCCGCTGCTGGCGGTTCGCACAGTCTCGGCCTGAAGCAAGACGGGACGTTGTGGGCGTGGGGAAATAATTGGGCCGGACAATTGGGACTGGGCACCACCAATAGAATGGTATTCAAACCTGCCCAAGTTGGTTTAGAAACCAATTGGGTAGCGGTTTGGGCTGGGCTGCTTGAAAGTGTCGCCCTTCAATCCGACGGCACTCTTTGGTATTGGGGCGATAATCCTGATCCCCGCATTCCACAGACAGGCGCAATGGCCACAAACATCTTTGCGCCCCAGCGGGTATCGGCGGACACGAATTGGATAGATGTGGGCTTCGGACCATGGACCGTATTGGCCATCAAATCAGACGGCACACTTTGGTCCTGGGGACGGGAGGCGCATCGGTTCACGAGCGCGCTCAATGGCGGCGGTAACGCGACGCCCGCTCAAGTAGGAACCAACAACGATTGGCAGGCAATCTGCCGCGTGGGTTGGATGTATCAACTACTGCGGAAAAAGGACGGTTCGCTCTGGGCGATGCATGCCGAACGTTCGCAGCCGGCCGGCGCTTCCCCGAAGCTTACGAGAATCGCTCTGAAAAAGGACTTCGTCGCGTTTGCCGGCGGCGGGACGCGTCCCTTCGGGGTGGTGGTTACTTCGTCGGGTGAGGTGTGGACTTGGGGAAGGGTCTTGGGCAAAGACATCCCCGAACAGCGAACCTTTCAATATATCGCAAAACTTCTGCGCTCAGTAAAGATCAACGTCCACTGGGGCGAGAGCAGACCTACGATACGCGATAGGCCCTGGCAACTTCCGGTGTCCCGAAGTGAACAGCAGACACAATAGCTCTGGCTATCAATTCACCACGATTTTTAAACTTTCTGAGTGGCTGTTGAATTCGGGGGCGTACATGCATTGGATTTCGGCGATGCCGCTTTGGTAAGCGCCTTTGTGGAAGACGCGAGTAGAGTATTCGAAGACGTACACGCCTTTGGGCAGGTAATCGATGAAGAAATGGCTGGCGGTGTCGCGCGTGGATTCGTAATAGGCCAGGCCGTCCTGATACTTGTAATGCGAGATCACGTTCAGCGGTTCGGTGCCGCTGCCGCGCTGGTCCTTAAGATGGACGTATTCCATGTCGCGGTCGGTGCGGAGTTCGACGCGGACGACGAGTTCGTCACCGACTTGGAGCGCGCCCTTCACGGGTTCGAGGACCGGACCGCGTGTCGTGTTCACTTTTGTGTAGAGCGCTTTTTTCAACTTGAGCGGCGTGCCTTCGTGCGGCGTGACTTTGCTCATGTCCTCGAAGTATTGCCAATGGACGCTGCCCCAGGCCACGCCTTGATCGGCTTTCTTGACGGTGATTTGGCTGAGCTTCGGTTTGACCTCGGCGGCGTCGAACTTTTCTTCATAGAAGCCGGTGCCTGATTCGACTTTATCGGGCTGAATTTGTTTGCCGCCGAGCGAGACCTGGACGAGCGCGTCCGAAGCGAGGAGGTCGCGGCCGCGAAGCAACAGCGCGTACACGGCATCGGCGGTGGCTTTGGTGGTCTTCCAATCCTGGGTTTGCTTTTGTTTAAGGAGCCAGACTTTGCATTCTTCGACTCTTTTCGCGTCGTTCACGACTTCATCGAATGCCTCGATCATGAGTGATTGTGTTTCGATCGGCGCGCGGTACCACCACCAGGAGAGTTCGCTGTCGCGCCAGAACATGCCCATCTCTTCGTTGCTGACGGAACGCTCGGCAATGGATTTCATGATCGCGTTCGGAGTGGTCTTGTCACCGAAGCGCTTGAGGGCGATGGCGAGATGGCCTTGCGATTGACGGTTGTTGAGATCGAGCCAATAGGTTTTCGCCTGAGCGAGAAAATACTGGACGGCCTCGTTGTGTTTGGCATCGACCGGTTTGTCCTTGAGGAAGAAGCTCCTGCCATAGAGGTACAGCGCGATCGTGGGCGAGAGATGGTTGGCGTCTTTGGTGTTTCTCGCAAGAATCTCACGGTAGGTTTCATCGATCCAGGTATCGAGGCGCGTCAAGGAACGGACGGCGGGCGCCGTGTCGATTTCGGCGCCGAGATGGCGGAGGCGGCCGAAACCGGTGGTGATGTACAGGGTGATGTAATCATTACCGCGCCCGCCGGGGAACCAGGGCCATGAACCGTCGCCGAGTTGCTGTTCGGAGAGCTTGCGCAAGGCGGTGGCGAGTTCGTTTTCGAGACGATTTTGATCGAACAGAATACCGACGTTCCGGCGCGCCTGGCCTTCCGATTGGGCCTGACGGTACCATGGAGTTTCTTCGAGCATCACGGCTTTGAGGTCCTGATTCTTTTCGAGCGGACTATCGAGCGTTTTTTCCGTGTTCTTCCATTGGTCGAAGATGCGGCGAATGTTCGGGTCGGAGTTGGCGATGTGGCGCGCAAGAGCGTTCGCGTACAAACGATTGAAGATTTGTTCTGAGCATTCATACGGAAACTCCATGAGGTACGGCAGCGCCATGACGGCGTACCACGATGGATTGGAAACCATTTGAACGGTGAGGCTGTGGTGAGTGAGTGTGTCTGATTTGCCGGATTTACCCAACTTCACGAAATCGAACTTCTTCGAACCGGGCCCGCGGATAGGTAATGGAAGAGACTCCGTGATGAAGATACGGCGGGACAAGACAGGGAGGTTGCCTTCTTCGCCGTCGGAAACGCGACCGGTTGACGCGACGACTTTGTAAGTCAGGAACCCAAGACCGTCCGGCACTTTGATTTTCCAGGCGTAGCCGCGCGATTCTTTTGCGGGGACGTCGAACGCGATTTCGGGCGCGGTGTTTCCGAGTGCGGTATCAGCCGATTTGTCGCCGATTGCGAGAGTGAATGTTAGGCGGAGTTTTCCGGTCTGGCGGGCGGCGGTTTGGTTCGAGACTTTGGCGGTGAACTCGATGGTGTCGCTTTCGCGGACGAAGCGCGGCGGATTGGGCTGGACCATGAGGTCCTTGGCAGTGACGAGTTTGTCT
>DATENK010000060.1:0-5311 GCA_035275085.1 Verrucomicrobiia bacterium
GCGCCCATGGTGGGAAGTGACGCCAGCCAAAGGCAACACAGCAGGGGCTGGAACTTCCAACCGGCAAAAGCGCGTCTGGATATTTTCATGACGATTCGGGGGCTTGGTCAGTCCATAGCATGCCCGAATGGGCTAGGAAAATCAATACTAAACGGCGGCGCAAAAAACATAGGGCAACGCCTTCCTTCCACTTTCCGTGTTGCGCAGATAGGCTAACCACTGAGGTGATGACCGCGTCTGACGAGAGCCATTTCCGCCAGGGTGAGGATGGCGAGCCGGATCAGTTTCGGCTGTTCATTCGCCACGTCAACGGCTGTCTCAGCCGAGGCTCGTGCGCTGGGGACAGCGCACGCTACAGGCATCCTCGTTCCTCGCCCGCACACGTCACGCTGAGCGCAACATGAACTCTGGCCTGAATGGCGGGACAAATTGATTTCCCCGAGCTTTGATGGTGAGTATCATAAAGCGTTGAGCACTAACGCTGATAGACCGACACAAGAGCCACCAGAGCTGGAGCGATACGATGACAAGGTGTTGGAGAATGCCGTTCGGTGGTCGCTGATTACGCTCGCCGTGCTGGTCGGGTTGGGCGGCGCCGGCCTTTGGTACGTGAAAGCGCGGCGTAAATCCGCTCCCGTGCAGATGACGCCCTTAGGCGCGCCAAAGATTGCGTCCGCAACGCTCGCGGAAATCCCTGTGGCACGATTTGAAGACATCACGAAAGACATGGGCATCGAGTTTGTGCATCATAATGGCGCAAGCGGCGAAAAGCTGTTGCCCGAGACGATGGGCGGCGGCGTGGCGTTCCTGGACTTCGACAACGATGGCGACCAGGACTTGCTTTTTGTAAACGCGACCGACTGGCCATGGACGAAATCGCCGCGGCACACGACGGCGGCGTTGTATCGCAATGACGGCAAAGGAAAGTTCGAGGATGTGACGCGCGGCTCGGGCCTGGATGTGAGCTTTTACGGAATGGGCGCGGCGGTGGGCGATTACGATAACGACGGGTTGCCGGATGTCTTTATCACCGGCGTTGGCGAGAGCAAATTGTTTCATAACGAAGGCGGCGGACGGTTTCGCGACATCGGTTTGAATGCGGGAACCAATTGGAGCACGGGCGCGGCGTGGATCGATTACGATAATGACGGCGACCTTGATCTGTTCGTTTGCCATTATGTGCGCTGGTCGCGCGAAATCGATTTCGAGGTGGACTACAAGCTCCTCGGCATCGGCCGCGCCTACGGGCCCCCGATGAATTTCGAAGGCAGTTTCCCCGCGCTCTATCGCAATGACGGCCAGGGAAAATTCACGGATATTTCGGAAGCCGCCGGCATCCAAATCAAAAACCCTGCCACAGGCCGGCCGGTCGCGAAATCGCTGTCGGTCGCACCCGTGGACGCCGACAACGACGGCTGGATGGACCTGATTGTTGCGAATGACACCGTCCAGAATTTCTTTTTTAAGAACCTGCACAACGGAGCTTTCTCTGAAATCGGCGCGCGGTCGGGCGTGGCCTTCGACGCCTATGGACTGGCCCGCGGCGCGATGGGCATCGATTCAGCGCGCTTTCGCAATGACGACGCGCTCGGCATCGCGATCGGCAATTTCGCGAACGAGATGAACGCGCTTTACGTATCGCAGCGCGACGCGCTCATGTTCGCGGATGAAGCGATCACCGAAGGCATGGGCCCCGCCAGCCGCTTGCTCCTGAAGTTCGGTTTGTTCTTTTTTGATTACGACCTCGACGGCCGGCTCGACGTTCTTACCACGAACGGCCACCTCGAAGAAGAGATCAACAAAGTCCAGCAAAGCCAGCAATATCGTCAGCCCGCGCAACTCTTCTGGAATCGCGGCGCGGCCCGCGGTATCAGCTTCGTTCCCGTGCCGCCCACGAAGGCCGGCGGTGATTTGTTCAAGCCGATCGTTGGACGCGGTTCTGCCTTCGCGGACATCGATGGTGATGGCGACCTGGATATTGTTATGACGCAAATTGGCGGCCCGCCCATGTTGCTGCGCAACGATCAGCGGCTCGGCAACAATTGGCTGCGCCTGAAACTGGTAGGCACTTCCAGCAATCGCGACGCGATCGGCGCGTGGATCAAAGTCCGCGCTGGCGGCCACACGCTGTCCCGCCAGGTGATGCCCACGCGCAGCTATCTTTCGCAATCTGAGCTGCCCGTGACGATTGGACTGGGCAAGGTCACCAAGATCGATTCCGTCGAAATCCGCTGGCCCCGCGGCAACACTGAAAAGATCGCCGTGCCGCGGTTGAACACGACGATGACATTTACCGAAAGTTCAAGGTAATAACTGTACGGGGAAGATAGGATTAGAATTAGGCAGGGGATTTCGGTTGTACCAAATCCCACAAGTTGCCGTACAGGTCTTTAAATACAGCCGCCGTTCCGAAAGACTCTTCTTTTGGGCTGCGAACAAAAACGACGCCCCGTGCCTTGTACGATTCGTAATCGCGCCAGAAGTTATCCGTCTGGAGAAAAAGGAAAACGCGCCCACCAGTCTGATTCCCAATACGCGACTGTTGTTCCGCTGTTGAGGCGCGCGCAAGGAGCAAGCGTGATTCGGCCGCGCCGGGCGGCCCCACCACAACCCAACGCTTGCCTTGTTCCGGAACGGGCGAATCCTCCACCAAGACAAAACCGAGCGTGCCAACAAAAAACTTAATCGCTTCGTCGTAATCGCGAACTACGAGGGATACCAGGGCGAGGACTTGTTTCATTATCGATTTATTTTGAGTTGTTGTTTCAGCGGTGCATAATGGATCGGAATCACTTCGAATGAAACTCAAAGGCAATCCGTCTGCCGCCACGGTCCGATGGCCACATGTTGGTCTGCCCATCGTGCGCTGCTGGGGATGGCGCGCGGTTTTTCTGACGGTGTTCGTGGGTTGTTGTTTGACAGCGGGCGCGACCGGATCCTTTCAGATCCTCGTGTTTTCTAAAACGGCCGCGTTTCGGCATGCCTCGATCGAGGACGGTATTGCGGCGATCACGGATCTAGCGGCGTTGAATAACTTCGGCGTCGTGACGACCGAAGATTCCGCTGTGTTTACGGATCAAAATCTCGCGAGCTTCAAGGCTATCGTTTTTCTCTCCACGACAGGGGATATTCTTGATGGCAATCAGCAGGCGGCGTTCGAGCGTTATATCCAGAAGGGCGGCGGCTTCGTGGGCGTCCATTCCGCATCGGACACGGAATATACATGGCCATGGTACGGTGGTCTGGTTGGGGCATACTTCGCGAATCACCCTGCCATCCAGAATGCCAACGTCATCGTTGAGGATACGAATCATGTCTCGGCCGCGCATCTGCCGGTTACCTGGGTACGAAACGATGAATGGTATAATTTTCAAACGAACCCCCGCAGCACGGTTCACGTTCTCTGCCGGCTCGACGAAACCACCTATAGCGGCGGATCCATGGGTGACCATCCCATCGCCTGGTACCACGATTACGACGGAGGACGCGCGTGGTACACCGCGGGTGGACACACTTCTGCGAGCTATTATGACCCCTTGTTTCGCGTGCATTTGCTCGGAGGCATTCGCTACGCTGCAGGCGCCAGCATCGTTCCTCCGCCGGGCGCAAGCGTCCTCTTCGACGGAACAAACACATCGGCCTGGGCCAGCACGTCTGGCGGCCCCATCACGTGGACCGTCACGGATGGCGCTTTGCAAGTCAGGCCGGGCGCCGGCGATATCCATACGTTATCGAATTACGGCGACTTTCAACTCCACGTTGAGTTTCGCATCCCGCGTTCGCCGCCGAACACCTCGGAGCAAAACCTCGGCAATAGCGGAATTTATGTGCAAGGGCGTTACGAAATTCAGATTCTCGATTCATACGGCCGAGCCCTCTCTGGAGCCAATGACGGCGGCGCCATTTACGGACAAAAAGACGCCGATGTAAACGCGGCGCTGCCGCTCGAGAAATGGGAAACGTATGACATCTTCTTTCGGGCTGCGCGCTGGTTGGGCGCCGCCAAAGCGCAAAATGCGAGCGTGACAGTTTACTGGAACAATATTCGCGTCCAGGACAACGTTGAAATCCTGGCTTCGACACAGAGCGGGTCATCGGAAACACCGGCACGGGGCCCGATACGCTTGCAGGATCTCAACACGCTCGTGCGCTTCCGCAATATCTGGATCGTGCCCCTCGATGGACCACCCGCATCACCTGTAACGATGATTCCCCCCGGGGCGGTTTGGAAATATCTCGATAACGGATTAAGCCCGGCAATCAACTGGAATCAGCTAGCGTTTAACGATTCGCTGTGGGCCAGCGGACCAGCAATGCTCGGTTATGGCGACGCGAATGGCGTTCTTCCGCGCACCACCAACAGCTTCGGTCCGAATCCAAACAACAAGTACATTACGACTTATTACCGGCGCCAGTTTGTAATCAGCAACACTTGGGGCCTCATAAACTTGACTGCCCGGCTCCAACGGGACGATGGCGCAGTTGGCTATCTAAACGGCGCGGAAGTTTTCCGCAGCAACATGCCTATCGGTCCCGTCAGCAATACGACGCTGGCGAGCACGGCGGTCGGCAACGCAGATGAAACGCGCTTCTATTTATTAACGGTCGATCCGTCCCTTTTGCGAAACGGGACCAATTTGCTGGCCGTGGAGATTCACCAGTCCGCCACGAACAGCAGCGATATCGTCTTTGATTTGGCGTTGCAAGCCGAGCGATTGCAGCCGCCCCGGCTGAATATCACGCGTGCGTCCGAAGGAGTGCAACTGTCCTGGCCCAGTTACGCGGAAGGCCTTGATCTCTATTCCGCAACCAGTCTCGCTCCGCCGAATAGCTGGACTCGCATAGCTGCGCCGGTTAACCTGAGCAACAATTTGCGTACGATCGCCCTTCCTGTCGCTCCCAACGAAAATCGCTTCTACCGTTTGCAAAGCCCCTGAATCTTCAGCGGACCAGCTACCGGAAGTCACGCCGGCTCGATGCCTTGTAAGCGGCACCCTATGTGCTAAACAAAGACGCCGGAAAGGTTTGTATCTATGGAAACGACACCTGCACCGGCGCCAACGGCGACCCCTACTTCTTTTGCGCACCAGGCCGCGAAGGCCAGTTGGGCCAGCGCACTCATTCTCATACTGGTCCTGGCCTTTGGGCGACGGTCGCCTCGCCAGTGATTATAGACATGGTTGCGCTTCTGCTCATCAGCGTAGGGTTCTTACTAGGAATCGTTGCGCTGTTTGGCATTTCGAAGCATGGAACGAAAGGCATTCTCGCGCCCGCGTGCGTTGGCCTCCTGATTAACGGGCTCCTCCTTTTT
>DATENK010000061.1:0-6060 GCA_035275085.1 Verrucomicrobiia bacterium
GTCCAACTCACCAATGCGGGTAATTACAACGTCGGCGTAAGCAACATCCTTGGATCCGCTCCGCGGGTGAGTCAGAACGCGCTGCTGACTGTGTTGGCCGATTCCGATCGCGACCGCATGCCTGACGCTTGGGAGCAGCAATATCAATTCGATCCTTATGAATCTTTCGACGCCGCGCTCGATTCGGACGGCGATGGCATGGAGAATTGGAAAGAGTACGTGGCCGGCACGAACCCACGCGACCCCACGAGTTATTTAAATGTCAGCCGTTTTGCCGTGGTTCCCGGACAGGCGACCGTGACATTTAACGCCGTCTCGAACCGCGCCTACATCGTCGAATTTGCGGACACGCTTGGCGCGGTATGGTCGCCGTTGCAAAACGTGGCTTCCCGCACAACTAACCGCGTCGTGTCGGTTATCGATCCTGCAGCCTCGAACCCAGCCCGATTCTATCGCCTTGCTATTCCATGAACCGCGTTATCCTTCTAATCCTGTTGGAGCTTGGAGTTTGGAGCTTGGATCTTTCCAGTGCTCCACTCGCTCCGGCCAATCCATATCCGGCCGATCTGGCCACCAACGTGCCGGCGAACGCCGATCTCACCTGGACGCCCGGTGACATGGAACTGATCCGCAACGGCGGTTTTGAGATCACGAACTTTACCGGCTGGGTGCGGGTGAATGAAGGCGGCGGTGGTGGTGGGGCTAATAATAATACTTACATTAATGACGGGCGCAGGGCTGCCTTTTTTCCGGGCGTGACGAACGACCCACCTTTTGCGGGGACCTACTGTGCGGTGACCGACCAGGACGGGCCTGGATCGATCACGCTTTATCAGGATGTATTCGTACCCGCGGCAGTCGGTTCTGTGTGGTTTACCTGGGCGGATCAAATTCACAATTTTGCAAACATCTTTTCCTCCGACCCTCCGCCGAACACGCAGGAATACCGCGTTGAAGTGCGCGCGACAAATAACAGCGTGCTAGCGCTGTGTTATCGCACGGAACCAAATGATCCGGTGTGGACCGCATGGAACAAGCGCGCCTTCGACCTGACTCCTTACAAAGGACGGACAGTGCGAATCGCATTTCAAGAGGTGCAGTGGCGCAACTTCTTCCACATGTACTATGACAATGTGAGTGTGCGCGTGCGTGACACTGGGCCCGTGACGTACGATGTTTTCCTGGGCACGAATGCGGTCCCCAGCAGCAATGAGTTTCGAGGGACAGTCACGAGTGGCACATTCGCGCTGCCGCAACTGCTGCCGCAAACAAAGTATTTCTGGCGCGTGAATACGCGCATTGGCGCTGATGTGTTCCCCGGGCCAGTATGGCAATTTACCACTGCTGCCGTAGGACCGCTCGATCATTTCACGTGGGCGCCGATCGCTTCGCCCCAGGCACCCGGAACGCCATTTGGCGTTTTGTTAATGGCCCGCGATGCTGGGGAGAACCTCCTGACAAACTTCGCTGGCATTGCAACGGTCGCAGCGCGGAGCATCGAATCGGCGTCAACAAACACCCTGCAAGGCGATGTCATTCCATCCGCGTATGCGGCGTTCGAGAACGCGACGGTTGGCTATTCCTTCACGCCAAACCAGGACTTGCTGGTCCTCGGTTTTCACGGGCAGCCCGGAGCAAAAATATCCATCTGGACCGATGACGGATTGCTGCTCGGTTCACAACCACCCATCCAGCTTTTTGGAAACCGTACCTATCGGCTTGGTTCGCATCTGCCCGGTACCAGCACCAATTATTTGCGCTTCGATGGACTGTCAACATTTCCGCATGGCACGTTTGGCCAGGCTTACGAAGGCACTGGTGACGCTTTTCCAACTCGCCTTCACCCCGCGCGGTGGTGGGAGATCGATATGATCTACATCGCGGCAACCGTTTCTTCCCCCATATTGTCGCAGGCAGTCCAGCTTTCCGGAGGCTCGTGGAACGGCACGCTCAGCATTCCTTCGACGGGGTTGATTGATCTGCGTGGATCTGACAGCAATGGTCATGTGGGTGTAGCAAACGTATTCAGTGTCGCCGAAAATCTGCGGGTTGAAATGCTTAGAGACTTCCTCCTTCGCTTCAGGGCAACAGCGGGCCGTGACTACCTCATTGAGATTTCCGACAATCTTGCCGACTGGTCACCGTTCGGTCCGGCGATTCACGCGGCGGGCGCGATCATCGAGCGGCCGATTGCACCGACAAACGGGCGCGCATTCTTCCGGGTGCAGCGCGTGCCTTAACCCATCGCGCGCGCAATCGCGTTCCACCAAAGGTCGTGCAATTCGGTCACTGGCCATTTCAGTTCGGTATCCGTTTTGATGACGAGCGCATCACCGCCCACGGTGCCGAGGCGAGTGGCGGGGATGCCGAGGAGTTTGGCCCGTTCGATGGCTTTCGTGGCATCGAGCCCGGACGTTGTGATGATAACGCGTCCCTGGCTTTCGCCAAAGAGGCTCGCCAGGACGCTCGCCCTGCCGATCTCTGCGATGTCGACTTGCGCCCCGATCAGCCGGGGCGTTTCGCGCGCAACGTGTTGAGAAATGCAGGACTCGGCGAGCGCAACGGCCAACCCGCCTTCGCTGCAATCATGCGCACTCTTCACCACGCCGGAAAGAATCAAGGCGCGCACGGCGCTGTGAATTTCCTTTTCCTGTTCGAGATCGCAGCGAGGAGGAGCGCCCGTTTTTAAATTGTGGATTACTTGTAACCACGCCGAGCCACCCACCCCGAGGAGCGGGTCCGCTTGATTCACAAGGTGGCCAAGCAAAATGATCGCGTCCCCTTCATCTTTGAACCATTGGGTGGTGATGTGTTCGGGGCGCTCGATCAGGCCAACCATGCCAATCGTGGGCGTGGGAGCAATCGCCCCTTCTGGATTTTGATTGTAGAGGCTGACATTGCCGCCGGTGACGGGCGCGTTGAAGACGCGGCAACCTTCCGCGAGACCGCGGACGGATTCGCGCAATTGATAAAATATTTCGGGATTGTGCGGATTGCCGAAATTCAGGTTGTCGGTAGTTCCGATTGGGATCGCGCCCGAGCAAGCAAGATTTCGCGCGGCTTCGGCGACGGCGATCTTGCCCCCTTCATACGGGTCCAAATAAACGAAAGTCGAATTGCAATCGACGGTCATCGCGACGAACTTTTCCGGGACCTTCTCATCCACATCGCGTGGGAGCGAATCGGCTTTGATGCGAACGACGGCTGCGTCGGACCCGGGATGAACGATGCTGCCATCGCGGACCATGTGATCGTATTGGCGATAAACCCAGTTTTTGGAAGCGATGGTCGGCCACGCGAGCAGCGCCTTCAAATCGCTCACAGGATCTTGCAGCGCGGGCACTTGCGCGAGTGTGAACGCGCGTACTTGCGCGAGATACGCCGGCTCGCGCGCGTCCCGATGATAGATCGGCGCTTCATTAGCAAGCTTTGCGGCCGGGATATCAGCGACAATACTGCCGTTGTGCTTTACCACCATCCGACCCGTGTCAGTAACGGTGCCGACTTCAGCCCATGGGAGGTCCCATTTATCAAAAATGCGCTTAACTTCCGCCTCGCGTCCGCGATGGACGATGATCAGCATGCGCTCCTGCGATTCGCTGAGCATGATCTCGTACGGGGTCATATTCGGCGCACGCTGCGGGACTTTGTTCAACTCGATTTCGATGCCGGTACCGGCGCGCGCGGCGGTTTCGCATGTTGAACAGGTGAGACCGGCAGCGCCCATGTCCTGGATGCCGGCGACCGCGCCGGTGCCGAGCAATTCCAGGCACGCTTCGAGCACGAGCTTCTCCATGAACGGATCGCCCACCTGCACGGCGCCGCGCTGCTGGTCGGCTGACTCTTCCGTGAGGTCCTGCGACGCAAACGCTGCACCCGCCAAACCATCACGACCGGTTGCGGGACCAACATAAAAAACAGGATTGCCGATGCCCTTGGCGGCGCCGCGGGCGATTTCCTGGTGGCGCAACACTCCCAGGCAAAACACATTCACGAGCGGATTGCCCTCGTAACTTTTGTCGAAGTACACCTCGCCGCCGACCGTCGGCAGCCCGATGCAATTGCCGTAATGTGCAATGCCGGAAACCACTCCGCTGAAAAGGCGACGGACTTCCGGCGAACTCAACTCGCCAAAGCGCAGCGAGTTCAGAACGCAGATCGGCCGCGCGCCCATGGTGAAAATGTCGCGAATGATGCCGCCGACACCCGTAGCTGCGCCCTGAAAGGGTTCGACTGCGCTGGGATGATTATGGGATTCGATTTTGAAAGCGATTGCCAACCCATCGCCGATATCGATGATACCTGCGTTCTCTTCGCCCGCACCGACGAGGATTTTGGGCGATTTCGTAGGGAATGTTTTCAGTAGCGGACGCGTGTTTTTGTAAGAACAATGTTCACTCCACATCACGGAGAAGATGCCCAATTCCGTGTAGGACGGCTCCCGGCCCAATATGCGTTTAACGCGTTCGAACTCGTCCGGCGTAAGACCGTGCTGTTTAATCAACTCGGGCGTGACTGGTGGGTCGGAGAGATGCATTTGTTACAAGATTATAAGTCTGCCGCCATTTGAGTGCTTCCGCAGTTTACGAGTCCTCGGCGAAACCGCTGAAGCCGTTATTTTCCCGCGCGCCAGCTGAACACCCCGCTGAAGCGAGGTGTTAATGAACGTGACAATAGTCATCTAACCTAAGCAGCTTTAGCTGCAACACACCGGGAGTTTATTAGACTTTCAAAAATCAATCGCCCGTCGGCGCTCCCCAGGAGCGACTCGCTGGCGCGCTCGGGGTGCGGCATAAGCCCGGCGACGTTGCCCTGCCGGTTGCAAATGCCGGCAATGCTGTCGACCGAGCCATTCGGGTTTGCGTCTTCGGCTGTGTGACCCTGTGCATTAACGTATCGCCATAGCACCTGCTTCTGTTCGTTTAGCTGCGCGAGAGTGGTGGAATCAGCAAAATAGCAGCCTTCGCCGTGCGCGATGGGGACCCGCAGTAGCTTGCCCGCGGGAATTTGGTTCGTGAACGCAGTGCCAAGATTTTCTGTTCGCAGATAAACAGTTTCGCAGCGGAACTGGAGCGAACGATTGCGGATCAACGCGCCTGGCAGCAAACCGGCTTCGCAGAGAATCTGGAAACCGTTGCAAATCCCGAGTACCAGCCCGCCATTGGCCGCGAAAGCCTGCACGGCCTGCATCACCGGGCTGAAGCGCGCAACGGCCCCGGTGCGCAAATAGTCGCCATAGCTAAAACCGCCAGGCACGATCACCGCCTCGGACTCTCCGAGAGAGGTTTCCTTATGCCAGAGCAGGCGCGCGGAATGGCCGAGAACATTTTTGAGAACGTGCACGGCATCCTGATCGCAATTGGAGCCTGGAAATTGAACAACTGCAAAATTCATCTTCAACCTTTGGTCAGATAATTGACCACAGAGTATTCGGTCATTCCACTTCTAATTTGTAGTCTTCGATCACGGGATTGCTAAGAAATCGATGGCAAGCGTCCTCCAGTTCGCGGCGTGCGGAATCCTTGTCCTCGCGATTTAATTCGATTTCCAAATATTTGCCCACATGGACGGCGCCGACGCCCTTGTAGCCCATGTGTTCCAGCGCGCTCTGCACAGTTTTGCCCTGCGGATCGAGCACCGCTTTCTTCGGCGTGATGATTATTTTCGCTTTCATGCCCTAACTGGACTCGATTTTGCGGATGCCGGCGGACGCTGGCGAGAGAAATCGCTTTACGAAGCAATTACGGTGAGGAGGTGGCGGAGTTCGGCGTCGATTTCACCGGGGTTGGAAACGGTTTGAGCGATTTCTTCGCGGAGGAGGGCGCGGTAGCGTTTGCGGAGGCGGTGGATGGCCACTTTCACGGCGGCGGGAGTCATGTTGAGACGGCGGGCGAGTTCGGATTGCGCGGCGATGGACTCGGCCAGCATATGGTCTTTGAGCGCGCGGAACTGATCTGCTTTGCCGGCGTCGGCGCACTCGCGTTCAAGGCGGGCCAGGACTTCGTCGAGGATGGTGAGTGCCCAGCGGCGCTCGTAGATTTTCTCGGCAGTGGCCTCGTC
>DATENK010000062.1:0-3193 GCA_035275085.1 Verrucomicrobiia bacterium
TCGCCACGGCAGAACAACTCGCGCAAGTCGCGTGCCCGGTCGGGTTGGAAATCAATTCGCAGACGGTGCCGGAGATCGCCGTGAGTATCGTCGCGCAATGCATTCAGCGCCGTGCCGCCGTGATGTCCAACGTGCAGCAACTGTGCGCTTCGGCATCGTAATACTCGCCGCGGGCGCGTCCACAAGGATGGGTCGGCCAAAGTTGCTCCTCCCTTGGGGCAAAACGACGATCCTTGGGCATCTAATTGAGCAATGGAGTTGCCTTGGGGCAGCGCAAACTGTTGCCGTAACCGAAACAAAATCGCCCCTGGCTGAGGAGTTGAAGCGATTTCCCATCGTGGAGCAGATCATCAATCCAAAGCCGGAGCTTGGGATGTTTAGTTCGGTGCAGTGTGCGGCGCGCTGGGACCGGTGGAATCGGGCGGTGACGCATTTTGCCATTACGCTCGGTGACCAGCCGCAGGTGAAAATCGAGACGCTGAAAACCGTCATCGATTTCGCAGAACAGAATTCGGACGCGATTTGTCAGCCGGCGCGGAAGGGAAGGGGACGTCATCCGGTAATAATGCCGCTGAACTATTTTTTCCAACTGGCTACCGCAAAAGAACAGACCCTGAAGGAGTTTTTGCAGGCGCGTGAACGAGCGCGAAAGCTTCTTGAGAGTGACGACGCAGGGCTGGACTTGGATTTGGATACGATGGCCGACTACGAGAAGGCCATTAATCAGTACACATCGCGCAAGTAGCGCCGCTCTGCTTTCATCAGCGTATCGCTGATGAAAGTCTCGGCAGCCTCGGGAGACATGCTGCCTTGCTCGCGAGCGATAGTGATCAGCATTTGATGGACGTCTTTGGCCATGCGCTTGGCATCGCCACAAACATAGACGTAAGCGCCGGCTTGTATCCACGTCCAAAATTCCCGCGCGTGTTCCTGCATTCGCGTCTGCACATAAATCTTTTCTGGCTGGTCACGGCTAAATGCGAGGTCCAGCCGGTGCAGCTTGCCGTCGTCGTGCCAACGCATGAACTCCTCGCCGTAAAGAAAATCCGTGGCGCGATGTTGTTCGCCGAAGAACAGCCAGTTGCGCCCCCTGGCGCCGTCAAGAATCCGCTGTTCGAGGAAAGCGCGGAACGGCGCGACGCCCGTCCCCGGGCCGATCATGATGATGTCACGCGCTCCATCTTGCGGCAAACGAAAGTGGCGCGCTTCCTGGACATACACCGGAGTGTCGCGCACGTGAAGTTTGGTCTGATCGGCCAGGAAACCCGTGGCGAGACCAGTGCGCTTCCGGCCATGCGCTTCATACCGCACGACGCCCACACAAAGATGAACTTCGTCCGGGTGCGCCGCCAATGAGGATGCAATGGAATAGAGCCGTGGAGGAATCGGTGAAAGCTGGGACACAAATGCTTCCGGCGATTCGAAGCGTGCGTCCTCAAACTCCGTTAAAATATCAATGTAGTCGCGCGTATATAAGTAATCACGACAGACTTCATCGTTATCGAGAATTTCCATGAGCCGATTCCGCTGCTCGCCCTGGGAGATGCGCTCAGACAGACCGACCAGGATTTTGCGATTCGCGCGATTCAAAATGTAATCCTGCGTCAACGCCTTGCGCAGGGCAGGGGTGTCGAACCCGAGCAACCCCACAACTCTCTCGACCAACTCAGGCGGATTGCGCGATAAAACCCCCAGCGAATCCCCGGGACTATATTGGATTCCGCTGCCGGCCAGGCTGATTACAAAATGCCGTGTGTCCTTCCTGGAACCCGGTTTGGTAAGCGCTTCCTGATGGATGATCTCCGTTACAAAGGGGTTTTTGCGATTGTATTTTGACGCGGCTTTGCGGGCAGCTTCCATCGGGCGGCAGGTTAATCGCGCGGTGGTACTGAGGCAACAGAACACTTCAACCCTGGAATGGCAGAATACCGCTTGCGATTGTTCCACGTGGTTTGCTAGTAATCCTCTCACTCTATGGCAGCAATCGGGCGGTTCCAAAAAGGCGACGAGACTTTCCACGCCAAAGTTGTAGACGGCGAATTGTTCCGCGTCCGTGGCGATGTGTTTGGATCGCCTTCTTTCGACAAGAAGGCCATTCCGTTTAAAGGCCTCAAAGTGCTGCCGCCGTTGGCGCCAAGCAAGATTGTTGCGGTCGGGCTCAATTACGCGGATCACGCGCGCGAATCCGGCAAGCCGCTCCCGAAGGAGCCGTTGATTTGGTTCAAGGCGACCACCTCGCTTTTACCCGATGGCGGCAAAGTCGAAATACCATTTCCCAATCACCGCACTGATTTCGAAGCTGAGTTAACCATCGTCATCGGCCGCCGCTGCCGAAACGTTACTCCCGCCGCCGCCAGCCGTTATATCTTTGGCTTCACGACGGCGCAGGACATTACCGATCGGACGATTCAAGCTGCTGAAAGCCAATGGTGCCGGGCAAAGTCGTTCGACACTTTTACACCACTCGGACCGTACATCGAAACGAAGATCGATCCGCACAACTTGACGATTCAACAGTTTCAAAATGGCCAATTGCGGCAGAATTCGAATACTAGCCAGCTCATCTTTAATTGCTACGAACTGGTTAGCTTCATCTCCACCAACATGACCTTGATGCCGGGCGATATCATCCTTACCGGCACGCCCAGTGGGGTAGGGCCGATTCAGTCCGGCGACCGGCTCGAGGTCCGGATTGAGGGCCTCGCACCCTTAATCAACACGGTGAAGTAGTCTCCGGCTCACCGCGCGGGCAAAACAATCCTTGTCCTTCGCAGTAAAAATGATTACACCCCTTATGCGTATGAGTCCTCATCGAATCGCAGCAATCGCGTACATTTTGTCATCGGCCTTGGTTTTCGGTGCGGAGCCCGAAAAGAAAGCAGACGCTCCCGCTACGCACACTGTGAAGAAAGGTACTCTGAAGACCAAAGCCGCTGTGGATGCCGTGGTGGAGCCCCGGCAGATGGAAGCGGTGAAGCTGACGCCAAAATCCTGGAGCGACTTTACGGTGCAGCAGGTCGTCGCGCACGGCGCAAAAGTGAAGAAGGGCGACGTGCTGGTGCGTTTCGAGGGGGACAAGCTCAAGGAACAATTGGAAGACATGGAAGCGGATCGTCCGGGCGCAAAGATTGCCTTTGAACTGGCGAGTGCGGAACTGGAGAATCTGGAGCAATCCACTCCGGCCAAAATGGAC
>DATENK010000063.1:0-13168 GCA_035275085.1 Verrucomicrobiia bacterium
AAACGTCTTTTACGAGTTTGACGCGGACTCGCTGGTGGCGGTCTGCCACGCACTGGAGGACATCGCGCTCGAAGAAGCCAACGGTTCATTGATCGCCACGATCCAGGAATTTTCCTGGCTGGAAACCCAGCGGGAGCGCTACGAACAACTCGCGCTGACGTTGGACGAAGTGGAGGTGATTGGGACGGGGACGATACCGAAGCGAATAGCGCGTTTGGCGCTGAGGAGCGACAAGAAAGGCGCCCTCAAAAAGTATCGATCGATGACTTATATGGGATCGCGCGTGCAGGTGGCGTTCGTAGCTAAACAGACGAATGATGCCAAGGATTTCGAAGGGCGACGTTTCACAGGATTTTATACCTTCGAACCGCGTTTGGTGAGCCGGCTGCGTGCTGATGTAATTCGAGAATTTGCGCGCCAGAGAGCGATTTACGATGCGGGCCGGGAAATCCAGCGTGAGCTGGCCACGCAACGGGAAGCGCTTGCAAAAGCGGTGCGGCGCTTGCGATTGGATGGGGACGGGTACCGGACGCGCGAGTTTGTGTCCGAGCTGGAAAAGGGGCTAAGCCGGCTGGTGCAATGGAAAAACAAGATGCCGAAGCTGATCGAGCAGGTGGAAGGAAATTAAAATCGCAGATGCTGGAACTGATCCAATTTCCCTGGAGCCCGTATTGTTTAGTGCAGCGGCGCATTCTGGAGCACAGCGGCGCACGTTTTAAACTGGTGAATATTCCGCCGGGTGACCGCTCGCTCATTTGGAAATTGAGCAAAAAGCGCTACTACCAGGTGCCGGTGCTCAAAGATGGAAAGGACGTGATTTTCGAGACGGAGGAGAATTCGCAGGTCATTGCCAAGTACTTGGATAGCAGGCTGAACCTGGGGTTGTTTCCCCGGGAATGGGACGGCTTACAAAAGATTTTGTGGCGCTACATCGAAAATGACGTCGAAGGGATCACTTTCAAGCTGAACGACGCCTATTATCGGGAGTTCGTGGCGGCGGACGAGCAATGGGCGTATCAGCGCCATAAAGAGCGAAAATTTGGGCGAGGCTGCCTGGACCAATGGTTTCAGCAGCAGAAGCAGTTGATGGCGGAGTTGGTTGAAAAACTGGTGCCGTTCGAACAAATGCTTGGGGTAAGACCATTCCTACTGGATTACCAGGCCCGTTTTGCCGATTTTGATTTATGGGGCATGCTGGCCAACCTGCAATACTCCGGACATTACAAGCTGCCGAGCGCCCATCCGCGCCTGAAACAATGGTGGGAACGCATGGGGCAAATGAAGTTCTCGAAGTCCTCGCGTGAAAAACTATATTCTTGATACCAACGTTCTCCTGCACGACCCCAACTCCCTTGACAGCTTCGATGACAACAATGTGTTGATTCCGATTGAAGTGCTCGAGGAGATCGATCGCTTCAAGCGCGAATCCACCGAGCGCGGCCAGAACGCGCGCATGGTCTCGCGCACTTTGGACAGCTTGCGCAACAAGGGCCGGCTGAGCGAAGGAGTGAAGCTTGCGAAAGGCGGGAAGCTTAAAATCATTTTCCGCAACGGCAACAACGGCAATGGTCATGTCACGATCAACAGCCACGAAGTCGATGGCCGAATTGTGGCCCTCGCGCTCGATGTGCAGAAGTCTGCGCCGTCTGTGCCGACGATCCTTGTGACTAAGGACATCAATTTGCGTATCAAGGCGGATGCGCTCGGGTTGGCGGCGGAGGATTACGAGACAGACCGCGTATTGATCAAGGACCTTTACACCGGCGTGTTCGACATGATGGTGAGCACGGAAAAGATGGCGGCCTTTCGCGCCAACGGCGAATTGGAATTGGAAAGCCAACGTTCGCCCAACGAGTACTGCACGCTGATCGAGGAGGTGAATCCCAAACGCACGGCGCTGACGAAAGTGGACGCAAGCGGGAAGCGGTTGATCCCGATTATTGATTGCCGGGAAGGCGTGTGGGGAATCAAACCGCGCAATCGCGAACAACATTTTGCGTTCGACGCTTTGCTCGACGATCGGGTGAAGCTGGTGACGCTCATGGGCAAGGCCGGCACGGGCAAGACGCTGCTGGCGATGGCGGCGGGTTTGAAGCGGACGGTGCTTGACCGCGAATTCCGGCGGTTGGTGGTGGCGCGGCCCACGATTCCGGTTGGCAAGGAGCTCGGATTTCTGCCGGGAACCTTGGAAGAGAAATTGAATCCGTGGATGCAGCCGATCCACGACGCGCTCGAGTTGCTGAGCGACCTGAACATGGGCCACGATTCCCGGCGCAGCAATGACTTGATGCGTTCGGGCAGCATTGTGGTGGAGGCGCTCAGTTATATTCGCGGCCGCAGTATCGCACATCAGTACATGGTAATCGACGAGGCACAAAACCTGACGCCCTTGGAAGTGAAAACGATCATTACGCGCGTCGGCCAGGGCTCCAAGGTGGTGTTCACCGGCGATCCGTATCAGATCGATAACCCTTACGTCGATTCCTCCTCGAATGGATTTAATTACATCGTGAGCAAATTCCGGGCGCAACCGGTGGCGGCGCACATTGAGATGCAAAAGGGCGAACGGAGTGAGTTGGCGGAATTGGCGGCGAATCTTCTCTGAAGCAGGAGCGAATAACCAATAACCAGAGAAGCACCAAACTCCAATACTCAAGCTGTCAATCTTCGGTAGTGGATAATGCTGAACTCTGCTGTGTTCGTTATTTCTTCAAACGATGTAAAAAGATTCTCGAACGACGGAAAGAAAGCGTCTCCTTCGATATTGCGGTTAACGAGCGTGAGATAAAGATCTGAGCAGAGCGGAAGGGTCTGGGCGTAGATTTGCGCGCCGCCGCAAATGAAGATGTCGCGCGACTCCTTTTCGGGGTGGAGCTCGGATAAATCACCGATCGTTTGTATCCCGGGGTGATTGAAGCCGGAGCGCGAAAGCACAAGCGTCGTTCGGTTCGGGAGGGGTTTTCCGATGGATTCAAAGGTCTTGCGGCCCATCACAACGATGTTGCCGGTGGTCATTTTTTTGAACCACTTGAAATCTTCGGGGATGTGCCAGGGAATTTTGTTGCCATTGCCAATAACGCGATTCAGGGACATGGCGGCGATCGCCTTAAAACGTTTTGAACCGCGAAAGGACACGAATGAACACTAAAATAAAAACCTCGTCCCTGTCTATCGATGTGTTCCCAGGCGCGCGATGACGTCAGGCCGAAGCGGATTGTACGGGTTGTCCAAGGACATCGTTGTAAGGACTAGGCCATGACTGTCCGATCCTCAGGAAGGAGGGTGCGAATTACTCGGGCAGGATTACCTGCTGCGAAAACGTCAGATGGGATGTCGCGTGTAACGACGCTGCCGGCACCGATGACACACCGGTCGCCGATGGTCACACCCGGGCAGATGATCGCGCCGCCGCCGACCCAGACGTCTGAGCCAATGGCGACGGGCTTGGCGAACTCCAGCCATTTGCGGCGTTCCGCGGCATCGATGGGATGCGTGGCGGTGTAAATCTGGACGGCTGGTCCGAAGAGGACGTTGTTGCCGATGGTCACTTGCATGACATCGAGGACGATGCAATTAAAGTTGAAAAACACCTTCGTCCCGAGCGAAATGTTCATGCCGTAATCGCAGAAGAACGGCGGCTGTATCCAAACGTCGGTCTCCTTGCCAAGCAGTTCATTCAAAATGCGCTGACGTTCCTCCTTTTGGTCTTCGCGAGTCGCGTTCAGAACGAGACAGAGGTTGCGGCAATGATCGCGTTCACCGCAAAGCTGCGAATCGAGCGGATCGTAAAGCTCACCCAACAGCATCTTTTCTTTTTCCGTTTTCATTAATGACTGAAGGTAGGTTAGCACAAGGGCGGCAGGGGACGCGGTGAAAATTAGCAATGACTGGGCGCTGAGAATCACCAATGACCAATCACCAAGCACCAAAGAAGCACCAAGAACCAAGTTCCAAGAGACTCACTCCTGTCGGAGCGCGTCGGCATCGTACTTCATTCGATTGCGAAAAAATACGACGGGTAAAGAATAACTTGCGACGAAGGCAGCTATATATTGGAAACTTTCTACCCAACTCAAATCTCAGGCGAGCTTACTAATCTGATTTAGGAATGCTGCCTTTTTTAAGCTTCCAGACGGAGACGGTGCGCCCTTCGCCGGGCTCAAAGTTTGTGGGGCGGTCGGCTCCGGGTTTGGCGAAACAGGATTTGAAGGTATCGCCGTCGAGTTCGTAGATGCCGAGCTGCTTTTTGCCTTTGGTGACGCCTTCGGTCATTTCGTAATCGATGGTCTTCGGGTTTTTGGTGGCGTCGATGATGATCTTCGCTTTAAGAAAGGTTTGGTCGCCCATCATCACAGTGATTTCATCGCCTTTGCAGACGCGTTTCATCTGCTTGCGCATTTGCTCAGGCATCGGCTGGCCGTCCGCGGAGCCGGAGACCATCGACCACTCTCCTTGCAGTTGGGTCCCGTCGTCCTTGACGGCGGCTTGAGGGGACCAGACAACCATTACGGCGAGACCGATAAGCGTTGTGAGGAGGTATTTCATAGGTCAGTTCAATGGGGGTATACTATATTTTGACGGACGTAAACGACGGAGTTTTACCTTGTGGACAAATAATGGCGCCAAGTTCGGCGCGGGTCTCGTCCGAACGGCCTTGCAGAATTCCAGGAACGGGGGAGAATGAGGCGGATGAAAATGCTGGCGCTGCCATCGGGTGAAAAGATACCGGCGTTTGGCATTGGGACGTGGCGGATGGGCGATGAGGCCCGAGCGCGCGCGGAAGAGATCGCGACGCTGCGACTGGCGCTGGATCTTGGCGCGCGGCTGATCGACACGGCGGAGATGTATGGCGAAGGCCGCGCCGAAAGCCTCATCGCCGAAGCGATTCACGGACGGCGTGACGAGGCGTTCATCGTCAGCAAAGTTTATCCCCACAATGCTTCCCGCAAAGGCGCCGTCGCGGCTTGCGACCGCAGCTTGAAACGGCTGGCGACGGACCGAATCGATTTGTATCTGCTGCACTGGCGCGGAAGCATTCCGCTCGCAGAGACGATGGAAGCTTTTCTGACGCTGCGCGACGCGGGCAAGATTCGGCACTTCGGCGTGAGCAATTTCGACATCGGTGACATGGAGGAATTATGGCCAGTTCGAGGTGGTTCCGAGAGCGCCACGAACCAGGTGCTTTACAACCTCTCCCGCCGCTCCGCTGAGTGGGCGCTATTGCCGTGGCTTCGAAAACACCGCGTACCATTGATGGCCTATTCGCCGGTGGAACAGGGGCGGCTGCTTGCCAACCGCAAGCTGACCGAGTTCGCCCGCACGCACGGAATGACTGCCGCCCAGGCCTCGGTGGCGTGGTTGCTGGCAAAGGATGACGTGATTGTAATTCCGAAGACCGGCAGTCGTGACCGCCTCAAAGAGAATCTTGGCGCCCTCGAACGCCCCTTGACGCAACAGCAGCTCGCCGAATTGGATCGGATGTTCCCGCCGCCGAAGGAGCGGCAGAGTTTGGATATGCTATGAGGGACGGACCGCCTGAACGGCGGAATCCAAACTCTGACCTGCGCCCAATTCGCTCACAAATAATATTGTAACATTCGGGGTTTTTCGTATCATGGGCGGCAATCAGCCAGATCAACATCCGGTTAGCCATTTGTTATGAAGCGAATCATTGCAATTATTGCGTTTTCATTAGGGGTTTTTACGGGGTTTGCGCAGAGTGACAACGTCATCATTACCGAATTCATGGCCAGCAACGACAAAGTGCTGGCGGATGAAGACGGCGATTTTTCGGACTGGATCGAGATCTATAACGCCGGCACCAACACGGTAAACCTGAACAACTGGAAGCTGGCGGACAGTAATACGCAATGGGCTTTCCCGGCCACGAACATCGCCCCAAACAAGTTCATGGTGATCTTTGCGTCGAACAAAAACCGCCGTATCCCAGGCCGTAATCTCCACACGAATTTCAAACTGGATGCCAGCAGCGGAAACCCGCCCGTCGGCGAGCGCGTGTCCCTGTTGCGCCCCGATTCGACCGTCGCTTCGAGCTACAATCCGCCGGTGCAGGTGGAGGATATTTCCTATGGTATTCCGATCACCATCATTCCAGTGACGCTGGTTTCGACCGGAGCACCTGGGAAATTTTTTGTTCCAGCGAACGACATCATGGGAACGGATTGGACGCAAGCAGGCTTTAACGACGGGGCATGGGCTGCGGTGCAAAATGGCATCGGTTTCGAAACCGATCCGGCCCCGACGGGTGTCTCGATCGTGATCGCGGACTCGGTAACGGAATTTAGCGGCACGCAAGGGAGCAACAATTGGTATTACGGCTATTGGAACAAGAAGGACGATACGAATTTTTCATATCAGTTGACGGACTTCATCCAGTTCCCGCGCGGCACGGACAATATCTTGAGCAGCGGCAATTACTGGAACGGCACCAACTGGAACTGGCCGCCACCGGCCGATCCACCCTGGACGGAACTCACCAGCACGGGCGGTCACCCTGCGGGAGCGAATGGCAATCCGTCGGCGGCGATCCATTGGACGATTCGCCGGTACGTGTCCGAAGCGGCTGGCACCTTGCGCCTCAGCGGCACCCTGGCCGCCAGTGGCCAGAGCGGCACCTGCGGCGATGGCACGATCGGCCACATTTTTGTCGACGGTGTGGAAGTGTTTCAGCGCGCTGTCTTTAACCGCAGCGTAGGTTATTCGATTTTGGTGAACGCATCAGTGGGTTCGGTGATCGACTTCGCGATCGATCCCGGCGCGGCTGACAACGATTCCTGTGACACCACTACGTTCACCGCAACCGTCCGCAATGTGACTGACATGGGTCTGGTCGCCGACACCATTGCTGATTGGTCGGACACGGGCGTCCAGGGCAAAAATGGCTGGACCTATGGCTCGTTCATCAGGACCAACACAGGGCTCGCCTACAGCACCAGCCGGTTCGGCGCTTTTCCGAGCGGGGGTGGGCCACACAGCAGCGATAATTTCTGGAATGGCGAAATGTGGCAGTGGTTCGATGGCGACCCGCCGTTCGATCGGATCGGTCAATACACGGCGCAGCCCAGTATTTTCACGACGGTATCGAGCACGAACGCGCAGGAACATTGGGTGATCCGCCGTTGGGTAAGCGAGATCGCCGGCACGCTCCATGTTGACATGCACCTCAGCAAACAAGACGTCACCGGGGGCGGCGCAAGTGCGAAAATCTTCCGAAACGGCGTCCAGGTTGGAACGACGCTGACGGTTGCCGGCGGTGATTTCGCGGGCATCACTCGCACCGAGGTGATTTCCAACGTTCAGGTCGGCGACCTGATCGATTTCAGTATTGAACCCGGCGCTGACATTGTCGGCGACAGTTGCTTTTTCAACGCCAGCATCTACGGCGTCACCACGCTATCAAACCAATTCCAGAGTGATGTGCGCACGGCGATGCAGAACGTAAATTCAAGCTCTTACCTGCGGCTGCCTTTCACGATCAATAATGCGTTTGCGTTCAATTCGCTGGTGTTGCGCCTGAAATATGATGATGGCGCGAATGTCTACATTAACGGCGAATTGGTCGCCAGCCGAAACGCGTCCGGCCCTCGGGCCTGGAACGCAGTGGCCGATGGTGCGCGCATTGACGCTGACGCGTCTGAGTTTGAAGAAATTGATCTTTTTGAATTGGCGCCGACCCTTCTGCATGCGGGGAACAATGTGCTGGCGATCCAGGGATTGAACAGCAGCGCCGCTGACGGCGATTTCCTGATTGTGGCCGAGCTCAAAGCGGGAATCACTTCGCTCGACCAAAGCCATCCGACTTACTTCTATAGTCCAACGCCGGGTTCAGAAAACGGCACGGGTTCGTCGAGCCTTGGGCCGATCATTACTGATATCAGTCACACACCCCACGATCCGGCTGACGACGAAGACATGTTTGTTACCGCGCGGATCATCCCTGTGCTCCATCCGCCCGCGCCGAACGGCATTGTGCTGCGCTACCGCGTCATGTTCGGTAACGAAGTATCAGTCGTCATGCAGGATGATGGTCTGAATTGGGACGGCGCGGCCGGTGACGGCATTTTCGGCGGGCGCGTTCCGAAAGAGGCGGCGGGCCCCGGACAGATGGTGCGCTACTACATCACTGCCACAGACACGAACGCGGGGACGTCTCGCCAACCACCGTACCCGCACTCGCAATTCTCGGCGCAATATTTTGGCGCGGTCGTGAAGAACCCGGCGCTAACCAATCCGCTCGAGGTGCTGCATATGTTCGTCACGGAGCCCAGTTGGACCCAGGCCAACAATTCTGATGTAGGCAGAAATCCGGCTTCGCTTTATTTCCTTGGGGAGTTTTATGACAACGTGGGCATAAACCGGCATGGCCAGTCCAGCCAAGGCACTAAGTTTACCAAGAAGAGCTTCGACATTGATTTTAATGGTGATCACACCTTCCGCTGGGACGTTAATCAAGACCGCGTTGATGACATAAATTTGTTAACCACGCAGCCGGACAAAGGGGCCTTCCGTAATATTCTCGCGTACGGCACATTGCGCGATGCAGGAGCGCCTCACCATTTCGTGCGTCCAGTGCGCATGGACACGAATGGCGGTTTTTGCGGCATTTGGCACATGCTGGAGAATGGCGACGAACGGTATTTAAAGCGTATCGGGAAGGATCCGCGAGGAGCTTTGTACAAGATGTACAATACGTTTACCGACATCAGCCATACGACGATTGGCAGCGGCCTGGCAGAAAAGAAAACGCGGCGCGAGGAAGGCAATGCGGACTTGCAAGCTTTGTTCAACGGCGTCGCCACTGGCACCGCCCAGGCGCGCACCAACTACATGTGGGACAACATCAATGTGGCGGCGAGCATCAACACGTTTTCGGCGCGCGCGCTCACCAGCGAGTGGGATTGCTGCCATAAGAACTATTATTTTTACCGCGACAGCGATGGTTCGGGCGAATGGGAGGCGATGGCGTGGGACATGGACCTGTCCTTTGGACGCAACTGGAGCGGGGCGGCGGGCATCGATTACTGGGACGCGACAGTGTACACACAGAACGGCATTTTTGGGAATTGGCTTAACAATACCTTCTTCCAACTGCTGTTGAACGGCGGTCAGGAGCCGACCCGCCGTATGTACCTCCGCCGCGCGCGCACGCTGGCAGACGAGCTTCAGCAGACCAACGGCACGCCGGCGAATTTGCTGAATTATGAAAGGCAACTGGCGGAGTTGCAGCCGCTACTGGCGCCCGATGCCGCGCTTGATCTTGCAAAATACGGCACCTGGGGCAATGGCGTCACCGGCATCAAGGATACGAACAGCGTGTATTGGCAGACGCTGGCGCAGGCGATGAACGAAACGCGGACAAATTACATGATTCCCCGGCGAAACTTCGTATTCGGCAATCGATGGGGTATGGGAACTGATTTTCCGGATGCCCAGTCGCCGAACGTGAAGATTAACTTTGGGGCGATGGAGTATAATCCCTCATCGGGCAATCAACTTGAGGAATATATTCAACTCATTAATACCAACAATACCGAGGTGGATATTTCGCATTGGAAACTGGCGGGCGCGATCGAGCACACCTTCCAGGGTGGCGTCGTCATTCCGAGAAACGGCGGGTTGGTTTATGTGGTGCCGGACAAGAAGGCTTTCCGCAACCGGGCCACGGCGCCGCGGCGTGGCATGGGGTTGTTTGTCGAAGGAAATTACAAGGGTCAACTCTCGGCACGCGGCGAGACGCTCTATTTGAGCAACAAGATCGGAACGTTGGTGTCGAGCAATCGTTATATCGGCAATCCTACGCCGGCGCAGAATGCGTTGCGCGTTACTGAGATCATGTATCATCCGACCGTGCCCGTAAGCGGGCCGTTTGACTCGGAACAATACGAATACCTCGAGTTGCGCAACATCAGCGGCACTTCTTTGAACCTGAATGGCGTCAAGTTTGTGAGCGGTATCGAGTTCACCTTTGGCAATACTTCGCTGGCGCCCGGCGCATACATTCTAGTGGTGAAAAACATCGCCGCGTTTCAATTGAAGTACGGTCCCGGGTTCAACATCGCCGGCCAGTATGTTGGCAGCCTGGATAATGGCGGCGAAAACATCGAGATCCTCGACGCAGTGGGCGAGAAGGTGCAGGATTTCAGATTCAATAACTCGTGGTATCCGATCACCGACGGCGCCGGCGCGTCGCTGGTGATCAAGAACGACCAGGCGGATTGGGATAGCTGGGGCTTAAAGGATAGCTGGCGCCCGAGCACTTACGACAATGGCACTCCAGGCGCTGGCGATAGTCCCGCGATCACTGTGGCGCCGGTGCTAGTAAACGAGGTCCTGACTCATACGGACTTCCCGGAACTCGACAAAATCGAATTGCGTAGCACGAATTCGTCAACGGTTAATATCGGTGGATGGTTTATCAGCGATGATTTTGAACAACCGAAGAAGTTCCGCATCCCCGATGGCACGACTATCGCGCCGGGCGGATACATTGTCTTCGATGAGGACGATTTCAACCCCAATCCGCTGGATCCGGCCAGCTTTGCGTTCAGCTCGCTTGGGGATGAAGCGTACCTGTTCTCGGGCGATGGCACGAACATCACCGGGTACTTCCACGGGTTTGAATTCGGCGCAGCCGAGACCGGCGTTGCGTTTGCTCGTTACATCGACAGTGTGACCAATGAACACTTTGTCGCGACCAGCACGAACACATTTAACGGTCCGAATGCTTATCCGAAGGTCGGTCCGATCGTGATCAGCGAAATCATGTATCATCCGGTGGGTTACGGGGATGGCGTGGACAATTCGGTCGAGGAATACATTGAACTGCACAATCCGACGACGAATGCTGTGCCGTTATACGATATCAACGCCCCTGAGAATACGTGGCGTGTGCGGGGCGGTGTCGATTTCAATTTCCCGACCAATCAAACGCTTGCGGCAGGAGGCTTCGCACTCCTGGTTAACTTCAATCTCACGAATACCCCGGTGCTTGACGCTTTCCGCTCGCGATACGGCCTTTCGCCGTCGGTGCCGATCTATGGCCCCTATGACGGACGGCTCAATAATGCGGGCGATTCCGTGCGCCTCCAGAAACCGGACGCGCCCACACTCGATGATTTGGGCAATCCGGTCGTCCCGTACATCGTCGTCGAACGCGTCGATTACTTGCCAATTGAACCATGGCCTCTGGCTGCGGATGGCATTGGTGCGGCCCTGCAGCGCAAAATTTTCGCGAACTTCGCCAATGATCCGGCGAATTGGGGCGGCGGAATTTCGCCCGGCACGCTGCCCGGCGACCAGCCGCCGACGATTACCGGCCAATCGCCCGACCAGACCACCATCGAGGGCCATACACTTACGATCAACGTTGCGGCGACCGGTTCGCAACCACTGATCTATCAATGGCGTTTCAATAGCAACAATATTCCGGGAGGCGGTGGCGGCTCGCTCGTAATTCCCAACATCACGACCAACCAGGCGGGTTGGTACAATGTGATTATCTTCAACTCAGCTGGTTCGGCTGAGAGCACGTACATCCATGTGGACGTTCTTTTCGCGCCCCAGTTCACGCGTCAGCCACTATCGACCAATGTTATATTGGGCAACAACGCGACGTTTACCGTCGCGGCCGACAGCGAGAATGGACCGAACCTCACGTATCAGTGGTGGTTTAGAGATGCGAGCGGCGACCACTTGCTGGCTGGCGCCACAACCACCTCGTACAGCGTTACCGGTGTTAAGCTGACGGATGATGGTTATTATTATGCGACGGTCACCGATCCGATCGATACCGTCAGGAGCGATCTTGCTCGCTTAAGGGTGCTTGTCCCGCCGTTTTATATCCAACTGCCCATCAGTCAGTTCGTGCCGCAAGGCGGCACGGCGACCGTGAGTGCGGCCGTGACAAACAATGCGACGCAGCCGGTCACCTTCCGCTGGCGGCGCATTGGGGGCGCGCAGACGAATATCATTGTCTTTGGCACCAGCGATTACTACACGGTCACAAACGTGCAGGGCAGTAACCGATACGATGTGATTGCTTTCAATGAAGGCAGGACGGCGGGGTTTCAGTCGCCACAGTTTTTCATTGCAGCCATTGTGGATGCGGATGGGGATGGATTGCCGGACCAATGGGAGACCGACAATGGTGTGACGGATCCCGATGCCGATCCGGATGGAGATACCATGAGCAATCTGGCCGAATACATCGCAGGCACGAATCCTAACGATGGTCAGAGTTATCTCAAAGTTGACAAGCTCACCCTGGGCGCCGGCGCGGCCGTGCGCTTCAATGCGGTGTCGAACAAAACCTACACTGTGGAGTACACCGACGGACTGGGCACGAGTCCCTGGACGCGGCTTGCAGACACGTATGCGACTTCCAACAGCGGCCCTGTGACCGTGACCGATCCGAACTTTACGGCCAAGCGGTTCTATAGGCTGGCCACGCCGAAGAAAAAGTGATCTGGCAAGTTGGTCGAAAACTCCCTGAGGGCGGAACTCCGAATGTTTGGAGTTCCGCGGCGATTAATTTTTCTACCGTTGGAGACGCTTAAGAAGCGTTTGCGCACGTTCATCGGCGGGATTCAGTTTGAGCGCACGCGCCAGTAAATTCGCGGCTTGCTGGGTATCACCGGTTTGCGCCAGGAGGTCGGCCAGCGTGATGTACGGATCAATCATGTCCGGATTGTAACGGATCGCGTTTCGGAAACATGGGATTGCCGCCTGGCCATTGCCCGAACGCGCAAGTGCAAACCCCAGATTGAAATGCGCTTCGCCAAAGTCGGGTTTTAGTTCGACCGCCCTTTGCAGGATCGGGACCGCCTCGCGATACCGCTCCTGGCAAATAAGCGCGCTGCCGAGCAACCAATGAGCATTTACCGATTCGGGCGCAAGTTGGAGCAGACGCTGCAATGCGGCCTCGGCGCCCGCACAGTCGTTTTGCTCCAGTCGCAAACGGCCGAGCAGAAGCCACACCTCGGGGGTGGCCGGGTAAGTTTTCACCAGTCGATCGATCAAAGGCGCTGCGGCGCCGTGCTTGTGATCCGAAAGCAACTGCTGCGCTTTGTCGGACCACCCTTTCAATCCCATGCGCAAATTGGTGACTTCCTGCGCGACCTCGCCCTGCTGAAGACGCATCCAGCGGGGG
>DATENK010000064.1:0-7742 GCA_035275085.1 Verrucomicrobiia bacterium
GTGAGGTCATGGCGCGTCGTGGCGTGTTGACGCGGCCCATCGGTAACGTCGTGGTGCTCATGCCGCCCTATTGCACCACCGAGAAACAGACGTCGCAGATTTTCGAAGCCCTGCGTGAAGGAATTAGAGCGCTGGGTCAGGCGTCATAACTCCACCGATCGGGCAGGTGGTGTCAGGCGCAGAGTTCCCTGCTTGAGATGCGGTCAACTGCTCCAATGGCAAGTCCCCGAATGCCGCAGCCTGGGCAGTCGCCACCGCCGCAGGCGACGCGACGTTGAGCGAGCGAATGGGAATCGGCGGCATTGGCATGGGCTGCGGTGGCGCGGCGGTGGCGATTCTTTGCTCCTGAACGTACTTCGCGCGTATAATGCCGCCGTACCGGTTATCGTTATCGATCCGGCGCACTTCCATCACTTCGATGACTCTGCGAAAACTCAGGTGAATTTTTTCTCCAATCCGCGGCAGGAAACGCATATCCAGCACAATCGGCGATTGGCCGGCTTCGGCGTTAAAACGGACCTTTACACGCATAGCCGCGGTGAATTGAGTGTTAGTATGTATCATTATTATCGGCATTTCAGAAAGCCGATTTAGGGCTAAAAAACCTCGAAAAACTCACATTTTCCCCTGTTATCCGAAGCGCTTCGTAAGTCGGGCCAGATGATAGGCAGTCCGTTCTTCGCGGCTCATTTTATCGAAATCCGGCGCGCCGTTGCGCGCGGAGGGCAGGGGATTGTTCTGAATGTTTACGAGAACGCGACCATTAGCGCTTCCTCCGTAGCTCATCGCCTGGTCGGTGAGTTGAAGGTCATCCTGCAAAGCACGTTTCGGTGCAATTCCCTTCGCCTCTAACACGCCGTGGTAAGCGCGTACTGCTTCTTCTGGCGAAATGCGGGCCTCAGTGATCAACCGCAGCATTTCGATGAACGCGAGCTGATGCTCTGCGTTATTGATCTTGCGTCCGTAAAGGGCCACGCGCGCGCCATACTTTTGGGCGTCGTGAATCAACTTGAAAGCGTCGTAGGTCGTGCCCGCGCTACCCCCGAGGATGCCGACGACCAGATTGGGGTCGTACTGCGCCAACTCCTCCATCACACGTGGGCCATGGTAAACGATTTTCAAAAACACCGGCCGCCCGGCTTCCGTGACGCCCGCGAGCGTCCGAATGATGTTGTCATTGATGAATTCGCCAAGCTTTTCGGGCGGAATGCCGCTGTTGACGTTCGGATCGAACACTTCAAGGAAGTAACGAAATTTTTTGCGTTCCGCTTCTTCGCGAAATTCTTTGAAGGCCTGCAAGGTGGCTTTATCGCGCGTGAGATTGTTGGTGAACGTAACCGAATAAAGTCCGAGGTTTGCGCCCGGGAATTCACTGCCATCGCGGTCGCATTCGAGATGACCGCATTGGATGTGGTCGATGCTCGCGGAACGAAACGGCTCAGCGGGTTCTTTGAGGTACGCTCCATGGCGAACGGCCCAAACGTCCGTGGCATCGTTCGCGCGGACTGCCGGCGTGATATGTGAGTTGCGGAACAGACCTTCTTTAATCGTGAGTTGTTCGTTCACCGAGGCGGACATCAGGAGGATGTCGACTTTACCGTGACCGGCCACTTCCCGGATAACGTCCAGAAACTCGGGCAGATTGCGATGACCGAATTCGTCGCGCGTCCATACTTCCGGCGAAAAATTCGCTGGCCGCTCGCCCTGGGCGGACAAATAACCGCGCGGTCCTGGCGCGCGCACGCCGAACGCCATGTCCGCGTCCTTTGCGTCGGCGATGATGAAGGCGCGTGACGATCGATTGCCCTTGATCTCCGCAAGCTTGGCATCGAGCGATTTCATCACGCCTGAACTTTTGAAAGCGTGTCGTGAAGCGCCTTGGCCGAGTTTTGCAACGCCAATTTTTCCTTGGGCCAAAGATTGATTTCGACGTGATCGATGACACCTCGGCGGCCTACAACCGTCGGCACGCTCAGGCAAATGTTTCGCAAGCCATACCCGCCTTGTTGAAGTGATGAGACCGGCAGAAGACGGTTCTGGTTAAGGGCGATCGCATGGATCACGTCACGAATGGCCACAGCCACGGCCCACCCGGCGCCACCTTTCTTTTTAATCACTTCAGCGCCGCTGCCGCGGGTGCGCTCAAATACAGCATTTTGAAAACCCGCGCTGCATTGCGCAAGTCCCGTGAGCGGCAGGCCATTCACTGTAGCCGATGACCAAACCGGCACCATCGAATCGCCATGCTCCGCCAGAATGAGCGCTTTTACTTGCGTCGGCGCCAGCTTCAGCTCGTCCGCAATAAAGGACGAAAAGCGTGACGTATCCAACATCGTGCCGAGGCCGATAACTTGCTGCCACGGCAAGCCAAGTCGTTGCGTTGCGAGTTGCGTGAGGATATCTACCGGATTTGATACCACGAAAACGATCGCGTCCTTCCGCAAACCGGCGGAACGGATGCTGTCAAGAATCTGCAGGAAGAGAGCGACGTTGCGATTAATAAGGTCAAGCCGCGACTCATCAGGCTTGCGTCTGAGACCAGCAGTGATCAAAAAAATGTCGCTGTCCGCAGCGCGATTGTAATCGCCGGCATAAATCCGCTGGTCGGCCGTAAAAGCGGCGCCGTGCAAAAGATCAAGGGCCTCACCCTCAGCCATGTCCTTGTTGGCATCAAGAATTTGCAGCTCGGACACGGCGCCACCGCATTGCAGCGCAAATGCAGCACAAGAACCGACGCGGCCACCGCCGCCGATGATTGCTACCTTCATTTACTCAGCCGCTCCATGATCATGTCGGTGATTCGCTGAACAACTTCTTCGGTCTGCGGATCGGAACCAGTACTCGGAATCCGAGCATCTTCGCGAGCCGTGGCCGGGATTGCGCAACTCACGCCCGGCCGCCATTCGGCGTTATCGCACAACTCACATTCCTTCAGTCCAATCCGCGGATCCGGGATGCCGAGAGTTTGTTTAATTTTCAGGAGGTCCTGAAGTTGTTGCGGCGTGAAAGTTTTCAGCGGTTGGCCGAGTTGCGAAGCGACCCACACCGTCCGGCAATACGCTTCAAGAATTTCCATCTTGAAATAGGCGTCCTCGACGCTGACGTGACTCCAGGCAACCGCCCCATGATTCCCCATCAGCACAGTATTGTGGTGCTCAACCAAGTCGGCCACAAGCTTGCCCATTTCCGGCGTGCCCGGCGTGCGGTATGGCGCAAGCGGCACCCGCCCGATGAAAACTTCGATTTCCGGGATCATGCAACTCGGCGGTTCGACACCGGCGACCGCAAACGCTGTCGCGTGCGGCGGATGGCAATGCACCGTGGCGACTGCGCGCGGTTGGCGTTTCATGATTTGCAGGTGCATCAGGATTTCGCTGGTGCGTTTTTTCGTGCCGCAAAATTGATTGCCTTCCAGGTCCACCAAACACATGTCCTCCGGCTTCATGAAACCTTTGGAAACAAGCGTGGGCGTGCAAAGCGCAATGTCTTCGCCGACGCGGACCGCGATGTTCCCGCCATTGCCATCGACGTATGCACGATGCCAGAGCCGACGACCAACTTCGCAAATTTCCGCTTTGAGCTGCTGTATTTCGGGCGTCCTGAAAAACGCATCGAGATCAGCCTTCGAGCTTTTGGATGAAATCTTCGCGGGCGCAGGACGCAACGCAACCGTTCCATTGCCGGCCTTGTAAGTTCCGTTGCCCTCCAGATCGCGCAGGAAATCCCGCGCCGAGGGTGTCAGCAAAGCGTCGTTCGGCAGCGACCGCATGTCTCCACCATTACGCTGCATTTCTTCAAGATCGCGAACGCTAATGATTTGTTTCATTTGAAAGGCGAGTAAAAAACTTCATCCACCAGCGCGGCATTAATGGCATCGATCGGCGTCGGAGCATCGAATGGTTGCGCGGCTTCGCGTCCTTCCACGTAGCCGATCGTCTGGCCTATACCTCCGCCGATGTCATCGTAAACAACGAGGCTCGGGTCCTTGCTCATTCCCGGTGGTGTATCGATCCCGCGTTGGTAATGCTCGCGTGTGAACGGGCTCACGATCAACCAGCGCGCGCCCGTAAGCGCGGGCACAGTTTTGTTCAACGTGACGCGGCCGATGACGCTGCCTAATTTCATACGTGTTCGTCGACGATGCCCACGATCATCCAACGCGCCGGGCTTTTCGGGTCTTTCACTGCCTGCCGCGCGGCGGCGCCATCGGAGGAAATGATCACGCGCTGATGCATCCCCGCGCCATGGGCATCGATCGCAATTTGCGGCGCGCCCTCCGGATCGCCCGCCGCGCTGATCGGCTGGCAAACGACAAAGCGCCACCCCTCAAAGCTGCGATGCTTGCGAGTGGCGACTACGTTGCCTTCTACGCGAGCCAGGAACATCAATAAATCCTCAGGTTGTCCACCATGATGCAGCGCCGGACGCGCGTGAACGTCTTCGGATTGGTTACGCCTTCGCCGGTGGGCGTTGCGATCGAGTAACTCAGGTAGCCTTCGCCTCCGAGGCCCAGGCCGGACATGCAGGGTCCATTCTTGATGAACAGCGTGGTATCCAGCGCGCGCGCCATCGCGGTCATGTGCTCGACGTTGTGTGAATGAATGATCGAGGTGTGTTTGTAATCGTGCTCTGCCGCGACGGAAGCTTCGATCCCTTCTTCCACGCTGCGCACGCGCGCAATCGGAATAAACGGCATCATCTGCTCTTCTTTCACGAAGACGTGGTCCTTGTCGGTCTCCGCAAAGAGCAGTTGCGTATTCGCATTGGCGTTTACGCCTGCGAGTTTCGCGAGAACTGAAGCGTCGCGACCGACGAGATCTTTATTCAGCACAGGCTCGGGGCAACCCGCGCCGTGCCCCTCCTTGAATGTGAAAGCGGCTTTGGTCAATCGATCGAGTTGGCTTGCGTTCAAGCGCACTGCGCCCTGGCTCTCCAACTCCGCCATCAATTTGTCCGCGATCTTATCCAGCGCGAACACTTCCTTCTCGCCGATGCAGAGCAAATTATTGTCGTACGCCGCGCCTTGAATGATGCACCGCGCCGCCCGCTTCATGCAGGCCGTATCGTCCACCACCACCGGCGGATTTCCCGGGCCCGCGCAAATGGCGCGCTTGCCGGTCTGCATTGCGGCCTTTACGACTCCTGGCCCGCCGGTGACGCACAACAGCTTTACCGCCTCATGACCGCAAATCGCTTTGAACGATTCAAAAGTCGGCTGCTCAACAATGCACGCGATGTTCTCTATTCCCGTCTCACGACAAATCGCTTCATTGAAAGCGCGCACTGCCATGGCCGCGCATTTCGCGGCGGCCGGGTGCGCATTGAAGACGACCGCGTTCCCCGCAGCGACAATATTGATAATGTTCCCACTGATCGTCGGAACAGAGTGCGTCGACGGCGTAACAGCTCCCACAACACCGAAGGGCGTGTATTCTTCAAGCATGATCCCGTGGTCACCGCTCATTGCATCGGGGCGCAGCCACTCAACCCCCGGTACCAGCTTAATAATTTGCAGCTTCTCGATTTTATGGTCCAGCCGGCCGATCTTCGTTTCCTCCAATTCGATGCGGCCCCATTCGCGAGCATTCGCGTCCGCCATTGTTTTGATGATCCCGACGATTTTCCGGCGCGCTTCGACACCTTTTTCCTGCAGTTGGTGGAACGCATCCGCCGCTGCCGCGCATGCTTGCCCGGCATCCTGAAACACACCGAAATGTTTTCCGCCCGAACCGTTTCGGTTATGGCAGCCGCAATCGCCCTTACCGTTGCCGTTGGTTGTTCGCGGCGCAGGCGCCATGGCGCCTCCGCCAAGGCGGCCTAAAACCTCCTGCACTACGTCACGGATTAATGCCTCATTAATTGCTGTGCTCATGTCAGCTTACGTTTTCGCGTTATAGATTTGTTTTCCCAACACGTCGACGCAGTCCACGATGCCGATGATGACCGCGTCAACGGGCGCATCCTTTAAGTTTGGCGCCAGCCGTGCCGAGCTGCCCTGGCAGAACAACACCATCTCGCCTTCCCCGGCGCCCACGCTGTCCACCGCCACAATCGTGTTCACGCCTGGGCGGAACTTTGTCGGGTCTTTCTCGTCCACTAATTGCGGGCGCAACAGCAGCAGCTTGCGGCCGCCCATGGAGGCGTCCTTCTTGGTGGCCACCACCGAGCCCTCGACACGCGCGAGGAACATAATTAGCGCGCGGCTTGAGGACGTTTCGGCAGAACGGCGTCAACGTCGCCATGCGGTCGAGCGATCACGTGCACGCTGATCAACTCGCCTTTGATGGCCTTGATTGCTTGCGCGCCGGCGTCGGTTGCCGCTTTCACAGCAGCGACGTCGCCGACTACAACGGCCGTTACGAGCGCATTGCCCACCTGCATCATGGGTCCGGCCAACTCAACATTGGCCGCTTTGAGCATCGCGTCAGTGCCTTCCACGAGCGCGACCAGGCCGCGCGTTTCGATCATTCCTATTGCTTGATGTGCCATAAATGTTATTTATTTATTTCGAGAGAAAACGTTTCACTTCCCGGGCAACGACCAATTCTTCGTTGGTTGGGATCACCATGACTTTCATTTTGGAATTTGCAGTGCTGATCGTGCCTTCCTGCGCTTTGTTGGCAGCGTTCAACCTCGAATCGAGGATGATGCCGAGTTGATCCAGGTTCGCGCAAATCGCTTCACGCAATTCGGCGCGGTTCTCGCCAATTCCCGCGGTGAAGACAAGGGCGTCTGCGCCATTCAGTTGAAGAAAATAAGAGCCGATCCAGTGCCGGGCGTTATGCACGAAAACATCCAAGGCCAACTTCGCGGAGGCGCTGCCCTGTGCTGCTTGCGTCTGAATGTCGCGAATGTCGTTGAACCCGCCCGAAAGCCCTTTTAAACCGGAGTCCTTGCACAGTTGCCGTTCGACTTCATCGAGCGTCAGGCCCGCGCTGCGCATCATGAAAGGAATCGCAAATGAATCCAAATCACCGACTCGGTTATTGTGGGGCAGACCCGATTGCGGACTTAGCCCCATGCTGTTCCCAATTGCCACGCCATTGCGAATGCCCGTGATCGATGAACTGCCGCCGAGATGGCATGAAATCACCCGCAGGTCCGGCTTCGACACCGGCGAAGCGCCGCCGTCCACATAGAGTTTTCGCGCTCGTTCGGCCACGTCGTCCCGCCCCAATGATTCGGCGGAACGCTCAGCGATAAACTTGTGGCTGGCGCCATGGAATCCCCAACGGCGCACGCCCGCCTGGTGCCAGGAATCCGGCACGCCATAACGCATCGCACCTTCCGGCGCCCATTGGTAGAACGCTGTTTCAAACAGTCCAATCAGCGGCGTCCCCGGCATGCGCTTCGCAAACAGACGAATGCCCGTGATATAGGGCGGGTTATGCGCCGGGGCGATGGAATTGCAAACCTCCATGGCCTTCACAACTGCTTCATCGAGGCGCACGCACCCGTTCACCCCGCGCGCCATGATCGTCTTGAATCCCACGGCGCTCAGGTCTTTGTCCGACTTGATCCAGCCGCCTTGCTTCAGCTCGGACAGGCAAGTGTCGATCGCCTGCGCGTAATCGGTGACGCGCTCCAGCCCGCCGCGCGCCAGCATCTGCTCTTGATCGTTCGAACAATCAAAGAGCCGATACTTCAGCGACGTCGAACCGAGATTGGCGATGAGAATCTTCATCTATTGGAGCGCGGACAGTCTGTCGGCGTTCCGATTATGGGTCGCTTGACCTTCACGC
>DATENK010000065.1:0-4860 GCA_035275085.1 Verrucomicrobiia bacterium
AAACTTTGGGCACTCTTGCATAGCGAGCCGTACATAAATGCGCTCGGCGCCTTGACCGGCAATCAGGCCGTCCAGATGGCACAGGCCGGACTCAAAGCGATTTATCTCAGCGGCTGGCAAGTGGCTGCCGACAACAATCTCGGCGGCTGCATGTATCCGGACCAGAGCCTGTATCCTTCCAACAGCGTTCCGATGGCCGTGCATCGTATCAACAAATCGCTTCAACGCGCCGACCAGGTTCAATGCATGCGCGGGAAAAATACCTTCGACATGTGGACCCCGATTGTCGCCGACGCCGAGGCCGGCTTCGGCGGACCGCTTAACGCGTACGAATTGATGCTGCAAATGATTGAATCCGGCGTGGCCGGCGTGCATTTCGAGGACCAACTCGCATCCGCGAAAAAATGTGGACACATGGGCGGCAAGGTTCTTGTGCCGGCTTTCGAGTTCATCCAAAAGCTGACCGCCGCCCGGCTTGCCGCAGATGTCGCCGGCGTGCCAACGGTCCTTGTTGCCCGCACCGATGCGGATTCTGCGAAGCTGCTAACCAGCGATTTCGATGATCGCGACAAGCCATTCCTCACGGGCGAACGGACCGAGGAAGGATTTTTCCGCATTCGCTCCGGGATCGATCTGGCCATCGCGCGCGCCTTGGCCTATGCGCCTCATGCCGACATGCTTTGGTGCGAAACCAGCAAGCCCAATCTCCAGTACGCGCGGAAATTTGCCGAAGCAATCAAAGCGGTCTACCCGGACAAGCTGCTCGCTTACAATTGTTCGCCGTCCTTCAACTGGCGCGAAAACCTGGACGATCCGACCATTGCCCGCTTTCAAAACGAACTCGGCGCCATGGGTTACAAATTCCAATTTGTAACCCTCGCCGGGTTCCACGCTTTGAATCTGAGCATGTGGGAACTTGCCCGCGAATATCGGGACCGCCAGATGGCGGCTTACACCGATTTGCAGGAACGCGAGTTCGCCGCCGAACTCGACGGCTACCGCGCCGTGAAGCACCAGTCATTCGTCGGCGCCGGCTACTTCGATGAAATCAGCACCATCTGCGGCGCTGCTTCGGTGCTGTCACTGAAAGATTCGACCGAAGAAGATCAGTTCACTGCCGCTGGCATGCATCACGAGCCCGCCTAAATTGCGGTGTCTGAAATAGGAATGTCTGCAGCAGGTTCCAACGTTACAGATGCAAACCGCCATCCGGACGGCGCACTCGCAGAAAATGTGTCCGTTTATTCATGGGCAAAGCGCGCAGGCGCCGGATTTGGTCGAGCAAGTTGCGCTCGCTTTCCAGCTTTAACGCCTCACTTTTTGTGAGCTTTGCCTTTTTGCGCTTCATGCCAAACGCACTCCGCAAGTGCGGTTGCGACCTTCTCCAGCAGTGGAGCACCATTCGTAGGCTCAGATTAGAGAGCAGAGCAGCATGGTGCAACCACGCTACTCTGTCCTTCCAGCTTTTCACGCCCGAACGAAACTGCTACGTTCGCTGCAATGCGTCCCGGCCTGTTATATTATTGGCTGCTGGTGTTTTCGGCGGCTGGTGTGCAAGACCCCCATTGGGCGTTTAAAGCCGCAACCCGTCCGGCGGTTCCGAGACAAGCCGGCGACTGGATCCGAAATCCCATAGATGCGTTCATTCTCATTAAGCTCGGCGAAAATGGTCTCTCGCCTTCGCCGCAAGCAGATCGGCGTACCCTGGCCCGGCGCTTGTACTTCGATCTGATTGGACTGCCGCCGACGCTTGAAGCTGTGAGGCAGTTCGAAATCGATCCCGATCCGCTCGCTTACGAAAAGCTCGTCGACCGACTGCTCGCGTCTCCGCAATACGGCGAGCGGTGGGCGCGCCATTGGCTTGACGTGGTCCATTTTGGCGAATCGCACGGCTACGATAAGGACAAAATTCGTCCGCACGCATGGCCATATCGCGATTACGTTATTCGCGCCTTCAACCAGGACAAGCCATACTCCCGCTTCATCCAGGAACAACTCGCGGGCGACGCACTTTCCGCCGGCGAGCCAGACAGTATCGTCGCGCTTGGCTTCATCGCCGCGGGACCGTGGGACTACGTCGGCCACACCGAATTGCCTATCACCAAAACCGATGGCCTCATCGCCCGCTACAACGACCGCGATGACATGGTGATGACTGCGATGTCCACCTTCCAAAGTCTCACGGTGCATTGCGCGCGCTGTCACGATCATAAATTTGATCCGATCACCCAGCGCGATTACTACGGCCTGCAAGCAATTTTCGCAGGAGTGGATCGCGCAAACCGTCCGTATGCGGTGATCAACGGCAAAACCCAATTCGTGTACGCCGCCGCGAGCGAATTCGCCCCTGAAGGCAGTTTCAAGCCTCCAAAGGGCATGCGCCCAGTTCACTTTCTGCCCCGTGGCGATGTGAGCCGGGCGGGGGAACGCATGAAACCTGCCGCGCTCTCGCACACGTTTGATCTTCCCGAGAACCATACGGAGGCGGATCGCCGCGTTGCGTTCGCCGAATGGCTCACCGCTTCGGACAACATGCTCACGCGTCGTTCCATCGTGAACCGCGTTTGGCAATATCACTTCGGCCGCGGCATCGTGGACACGCCAAACGACTTCGGCAAAATGGGTTCGCCTCCCACACATCCCGAGCTGCTGGATTGGCTTGCGTTTTGGTTTTGCGATCACGGCGAATCGATCAAAGACCTCCATCGCTTGCTCCTCACTAGCGCGACGTATCGCCAATCGTCCGCCCACAATCCCGGGCACGTGAAGATCGATGCCGATAATCGCTTTCTCTGGCGCATGAACCGCACGCGCCTTGATGCCGAAGTGGTCCGCGATTCGATGCTCTTTGTCGCCGGTAACCTCGACTTGGCCATGGGGGGACCGTCCATCCGCAATTTCTACTTCAAGGACGATCACTCGCCCGTTTACGATTACAGCCGGGGCCAAATGGATTCGCGCCGCAGTATTTATCGTCACATCGTTCGCAGCGTGCCCGATCCCTTCATGGACTGCCTGGATGCGGCCGACCCCAACATTCTCACCGCGCGCCGCAACACCACGTTGACGGCGCTGCAAGCGCTCGCCACTTTGAACAACCCATTCGTCATCCGCCAATCCGAAATCTTCGCCGCCCGCGCTAAAGAAGTTCGCACCGCCTTCGCGCTCGCATTGTCTCGTCGACCCACCGGTACGGAACTTGCGACGCTTAACGATTACACTCATAAGCACGGCCTGACGAACACCTGCCGCCTGCTGTTTAACACCACGGAATTCATGTTTGCGGACTGACATATGAATCGTCGTGCATTCCTTTGGCATTTCGGCGGCGGCTTGGGCGGCATAGCCCTGGCCCATTTGCTTTCGGCTGACGTAGGCCGAGGCGTCCGGCCGAGCCGTCCCGGCGCCAGGCGCGTCATCCAACTGTTCATGTCGGGTGCCGCGAGCCAATGCGACACCTTCGACTACAAACCGGAATTGATCCGCCGCCACGGACAGAAATTCGATCCCGGCGGAAAGGTCGAGCTGTTCCAGAGCGATCCTGGCCCGATCATGCAAAGCCCTTGGTCGTGGCAACAGTATGGCCAATGCGGCAAATGGGTCAGCGACCTCGTGCCGCATCTCGCCGAATGCGTGGATGACATTGCCTTCGTCCATTCCATGGTCGGCAAATCCAACGTCCACGGTCCTGCCACCTTCATGCAGAACACCGGCTTTGTTCTGCCTGGCTTTCCACACATGGGCGCATGGATTTCATACGGCCTCGGTTCTCTCAACAATAATCTCCCGACGTTCGTTGTGCTGCCCGACATCCGCGGCTTCGCGCCGAATGGTCCGGCAAACTGGAGCGCTGGGTTCCTCCCGGCTGTCCACCAAGGTACGATGATCCGTGTCGGCAAACCGAATCCAATTTACGACCTCTTCCCGCCAGACACCGCCTCGTTCATCACACCTGACAGCGAACGCGACACGCAACACGTCCTGAAGCAACTGAACACCGCCTATCACGACATCCGCGACGGCGATTCGCGACTGGACGCTCGCATCGCCTCTTATGAGATGGCGGCCAAACTTCAACTCAGCGCGCCTGAAGTGCTGGACATTTCCGGCGAATCTGCCGCCACGAAAAAGCTCTACGGCCTGGGCCACCCATACACTGAAGACTTCGGCTCGCGCTGCCTGATTGCCCGTCGCCTGCTCGAACGTGGTGTGCGTTTTGTGCAGGTCTGGAGCGGCGCCGACAATGGTTTTCCGCGCCGTAATTGGGACAGCCACGAAGATCTCCGCAAGGATCACCTTGATATGGCTCGTGGCATGGATCAACCCGCTGCCGCCCTCATCAAAGATCTCAAAGCCCGCGGTCTCCTCGACGACACGATCGTCCTATGGACCACGGAATTCGGCCGCATGCCGTGCAGTCAGGGCAGCAAAGGTCGCGACCATAATCCCTTCGGCTTCACCAACTGGCTCGCCGGCGGCGGCATCCGCGGAGGTACGTCTTACGGCAGCACCGACGAATGGTCCTACAAAGCCGCCGAACATCCTGCCTATTGTTACGACATCCACGCCACGATCCTCCACCTGCTGGGCATCGATCATACAAAACTAACGTTCCGTCATAATGGCGCGGACCGGCGGCTGACGGACGTGCACGGCGAACTGATTGAGGAGATTATTGGCTGAGCGTCAGGGCGGGGAAATCTGGGGATGGGGTGACCAACGGGATTTGAACCCGCGACAGCCAGATCCACAATCTGGGGCTCTAACCGGGCTGAGCTATGGTCACCACCCAGAGCTTTGGAACGTAGGTTTCATGCTCCGGACCGTCAAGGTCTAACTCCCAAACCGCCTCCTTCCATC
>DATENK010000066.1:0-5004 GCA_035275085.1 Verrucomicrobiia bacterium
GCCGATTTCGCGTCTCGGCGACTTGATTGTCATCGGCGGCGCGATTTTCATTGCCTGGAAGCTTGTTCATGCCCGCCGGGCCACGCCACCTGCCCCACCCGGCGCGACAGTCGTCGAATCTCTACGGGCGGAACTGAATTCGGTGCGCGCCCAGTCGCATTTATTGGGTTCAGTGCTGTGGTGGTATATCCTTCCGGGCTTTATCGGCGTGACAGTCGCCACTTGGGGACTGCCGATCGATCCTTATACCAAAATCTTTTGCACGATCTTCTTCATCGCCGTAAACGCCTGGATCTACCGTCTCAATCAGCGGGCGGTGTCCAAACAACTGCTTCCCCTCGAAGCACAATTGGAATCGCTGATCCATTCGGCTGAAACCGGCGAGCCGCCGGATGAAACGCAAGTTGCTAATCTGCGTCCGATAGTTCTCTCGATGGCCGCTGCCGACAGTGTTAAACCTGCCGAATTCAAGGTCGCCTTTTGGCAGCTCGCCCTTTACGGCGAAATCGGATTTGTCGGAATCTGGTTCTTTTTGATGCTCGGTCTGACCACGGACAATCCAGACTGGAAGAGCACAGCGCAGAACCCCAATATGTTCGAGCAGAGCGTTCCCGCCGAAACAGCAAACCGCTATTCCATCGTCGCTAGACAGATTGTTGACTTGTTTAACGCAGGCGATTACGCCGCCGTGCAAAAGCTGTACGATCCGGAAATGAGCAAGGCATTTCCGCCGAAGAAATCCTCCGATTTCTACACTCGGCTCGCCGCGAGGTTCGGCCAGATCCAGAAGTTCGACGGCTCAGTCACCAACGGCTACCGCGGATGGACCGCGTTCCGGCTGCATTGCCAGCGCGGCGAGATGACGATGAGCCTGGCGCTGGACCCGGACGATAAAATCGCCGGAATTTATTTCCAGCCCGCACCCGGACCTGCCGTAAATTTCAAATCGTTTGTCCCCCGACTTTTCAGTTGGCAGCATCTGGTTTGGCTTCCCGTTTTCTTCTTGGCCGGATTGTTATTTTCCTGGCTGCTGCAGAAACTAACCAGGAGAGCCGTGGGGATCAGCACTGTGGGCGTTCATTTGCATAAAGGGCTGAACCTGATCCTTTGGAACGAAATAAAAGAGGTCCGGCCCCTTAGGATTATAAATATTCAATCTCTCTGGTTGATCAGGGAATCAGGCGAAAAGACGATCATGCCCTGGACTTCCCTGGAACGACATTCTGACCTGAAGGCGGCGGTTGAAGGCTTCGCTCCAGCAAACCATCCAATACGCAAATACGTCTCTTTGCTGAGTCGAATCTAGTTTTTGGGAACGTCCCTGTTCGCGCGGAATCTGAAGGACGAGCAGAACGAGGACTTTCGCCTCAAGTCCTGGTGGGTCCAAGGCCATTCCTGACGCCCTCCTGACGCCCTCCTGACGCCTTGAAAACATGCATTCCAGCCAATGTTTACAGGCCTCCTGACACCCTGACGCCTTCTGACGCCCCCTGGGGGGGTCCCCCGCCTGCCTCGTTCTCGCCCTCAGGCCAGGTCCAGCGGTCCGCCCTCCGAAAGCTTCGGGTTGCCAAAGGTCTCGATGTGATGCCCCATCGCGTGGGCGATGGCCAGCCACAGACGGTTATGGGCAACCTTCTCGAATTTCACGGCGCGACCCATCCGGAAGTTGCAACCGTTACCGACAAGGACGAAGGGGATGTTGTCCAGCGTATGGGAGTTGCCTTTGCCAAGTTCGTTGGTCCAGAGGATCAACGTGTTGTCCAGCAGGGTGCCGTTGCCATCCGGCTCTTTGGTTTCCGAGAGTTTGCGGGCGAGGTAAGCGAGCTGTTCGCAGAACCAGGTATTGATCTTGATGAGCTTGTCCTGGGAGGGCTCATTCAAATCGGGATCGTGCGACAGGCTGTGATGGCCCTCCTCAATACCGAGCCAGCGCATACGCGACTGTCCGACTGAGTTTGTGAATTGGAGCGTAGCCACGCGCGCCACATCGTTCGCGAACGCGTTAGTCAGAAGGTCAATCTGCATGCGAGTGACCTTCGGCATGTTGTCGTTGTCTGCTTGAACATGCGGCTCAAGTTCCGGCATGGGATGTCTCAGCCCGGACTGCTCCGGTGCCTGGAGTTCGCGCTCCATTTCGCGGACGAGCGCGAGATGGTCTTCGAGCAGCTTCTTGTCTTCGGACGAGACTTTGGCGGACACTTTCTTCAGGTCGTCACGAACGTCGTCGATGATGCTCTTGAGGCTCTCCTTGTCCTTCATGCGGCCGTAAAGCTTTTCGAAAACCTGATAAGGATCGTCCACCGGCGCGACCGGTTTGTTTGGACCGGCATAGGACCAGCGCGTCCACGGATCAGCGCGACGTGGAACGTTGACTCCCAATTCGAGCGAGCCGAGTCGTGTGCGCGTTTCGCTCCGCCCCTGAAAAAAGTTTTTAATTTCCTGGTCGATCGAAATGCCTTTCGCCCAACCAGCGGGCGTGTCGGAGCCGCCCTGGATATTGCCGGGAAACAACTCGATTCCGGTAAGGAGGCAACTCATGCCGCGCATGTGGCCGTCGCCATCACCGCGCACCTTGTTCGAAACTCCTTTCACCGTCAGCAACTGTTTCTTGAACGGCTCGAGTGGCTGCAGGATCCGCTTCAGTATGAATTCTTCGCCCTCTTCGTCGGGCCAGAATTGGTTCGGAATGGTGCCGTTCGGGCTGAACATCAACACCAACCGCTGCTTCCGCGTCACTGAAGTCGAGGCGAGGCTCGGCAGTCCTGCGATGAATGGTATGGCGGCAGCAGAGACGCCAAGGTCACGGATGAATTGTCTGCGACTATGAGTTTTCATGGTGCAATGCCGAGGTCTTAACGATTTCGAGAATCAGTTGCTGAATGTTGTAATCCGATTTGGCGAACGAGCGCCGCAGCCGTTCCAGGGTGTCTGGACCGTACGCCGCGGCCGGCTGCTTCACCATGTGGTGGAACAATTGCTGAATGAAGGCAGCCTGGGCATCCTTGCTGCGGGCGGCGTATTCGGCGACATCGCGCGGTCCCGTGAGCCGCACGGTTTTACCATCGCTGGTAGTGTACTCGCCCGTCGAGTCCACCGGTTTCTGATTGTCCTTGGTGCGGAAACGGCCCACGGCATCATAGTGTTCAAGACTGAAACCGAGCGGGTTGATCACAGAATGGCAACCCTGGCACTTGGCGGGGCGAGTCAGTTCGGAAACCTTCTCGCGCATCGTAAGACTCGGATCGAAGCGGTCGTCCATGAATTGGATCGCCATGGGCGGCGGCTTGAGCGCACGGCCAACGATGTTCCGCGTGAGAAAGACACCGCGATGGATCGGCGAACTGCTTTTGTGATACGCGAATACCGAAAGCAGATACGGGTGCGTGATCACGCCGGTGCGCAGTTTGGAATCGAACTTCACCTTTTGGAAATCGCTGTCCGGCGGCAAGTCAGCGCCGTAAAGCTTCGCGAGTGGTCCGTTCAAATAAAGATAGTCGGCGAGCAGGAGTTGCCGATAATCGGATTTCGGGCTCCAAACCACATCGTCGATAAACATTTCGAGCGAAGTGCGCAGATCGCCGAGAGCGTTTTCCGTGAAATCTGGAAAGGTGGATTTGTCCTTCGACATTTCCGTGGCGCGCTCCATTTCAAGCCAATGCCGGAAAAAATCGCGCACCTTCCCACGCGCGCGCGGTTCGGTGAGCATGCGCTGGGCTTGCGCGTCGATTTGTTGGGGCGTACGCAGCTTTCCTTCTTTGGCCGCGGTGAGCAGATGGTCGTCAGGAATCGAATCCCACAAAGCAAAAGAGAGTCGCGACGCAATGCCGTATTCCTCCGTACCGCCAAGCGCTTCGGTATAGAGGAATCGTGGCGATTTCAGCGCCAGCAGCAACACGCGTTTCAACGCAGCTTCAGGTTCGGCGGCGTCATCGAAGTGTTTCTGGACATAGTGACGCGCTTCGTCATCGGTCAAGGGACGGCGGAATGCGCGCTCGATAAATTTGCGGCAGAACTGCTGCAGACAATCGCCATAATCCGGCTGATCGGGGCGGCAGCCGCTCAATGCGGCAATCTCGCTGGTGATTCTACCGGCAACTTCGATAGCCGCGTGGGTCGTCGCCTGGTCCCATTCTTTTGATACGGCCGTACCACGTTCATAACCCACGCTGGAATCGTCGGGGGGAAACGCGGTGGTGATAACCATCGTTTCTGGCACGCGCACAGGCACAAGATTGCGCGCCGGGATTGTTTCCCAGGCTTTATGCGGCGGCTTCCACTCGAGGGTGAGCGAAGCGGTTTTATCTTTGAATTTGAAAAAATCCACCTGAATGGGATACGCGCGGCCGCCGAGCAAACGCACGGTGGCGCGCTCCTCGCGGACCGTGCTGCCGGAACTCACCCAACCATCGATTGTAGCTTTCGGCCCATCCATGCGGCGGCGGCGAGCGGCAGTGTTAAGCCAAAGGCGCGCGCCGTTTTCGGTTTTGAGGCAGAATTCGTAATCGCCCGTTTCCTCAGCGATGATGCTGCCGGTCCAGCGGATCGAGAATTCCTGCGGACTGATCTTGTTTGTGTCCGGATCGGGAGCGGCCTCGCCAAAGTTAAACTGAATTTTGGAATCGATGCGGTCGAACGCTTTCTTGTTGTTGAGGTTGCGTGAGTTGAAATACTCCGCGTTGAGGCCGTGTTTTTCGTCGAGCGCGACTGGTTTGCGAAAGCTCCCAACCAGATCCGCGATCGCGTTTTCATACTGGGTCACAGTCAGCCGGGACAATTGGACACGGGCAGGTTGGTTGCGATGGCGCGCAGCGGGCTAATAGAACGCGTCGTAAATGTACGCCGCAACTTTGGCGGCTTCGTCGGCGGGACATTTCTGGTCCTTGTCGTCGGGCATCGTGCGGTTGATGTACCGGGCGAGGGACTCCACCGAACGATCGCCAAAGAGCGGCTCGTCATGTTTGTCGGCGACGCCTTCGCCTTTCGGACCATGACAGCGCGCGCAAT
>DATENK010000067.1:0-19193 GCA_035275085.1 Verrucomicrobiia bacterium
GAATATTTCGTTCGTCCGAGCTCTCAATGGAGTCCACCTCAACTCAAACGGGAAGCAGTTCATCACCGACCGTGACCCACGAACGCGGGCGGCATGGGAAGGCGCGCTGCAAGAATTGGAACAGCAGGGTTTGATTCAGGCTCGGGGATACAAAGGAGAGATCTACAGCGTCACGCGCGAAGGATATAAGCGCGCCGCACTATTAAGCCCTCTAGCACCGGAGGCTCAGGCTCCCACCGAACCAAAGAAACCTTCGCCCACTCAGCGCACGGCAGAGGACAACTTTGATTATCTGCGGGGTGAGCCGTCGCAGTAACCGGCCCGTCCACATCGGGCGAGGGTTTTTCATTCCATGGAGGTGACGGCGATCTATCATACGTACGCATGAGCATCAAAGGTCACATGCGACTCGGCATAGTTGCTTCGGGGTTTTGGGTGCTCCCGGCAGCAACGCAAAGACGCAGAGACGCTAGGGAGAGAAAGCGCCAGGGGTAATTTGCTCAAAACCCCGTCATTTGAGATTGCTCGTTTTGCGGTTGCCGAGGCTTCGGAAGCGTGCCGGAATCTGGTGTCGGGAAAACCGTAATTTGTGGAAACCAGTTTTTCCAAGTGGAAGTATGGGAAGAATGGGACGCTGAGCGCAGACGACCTGCCGGGACGCCTTCACCAAAATGGCATAATAAATAGACGTGGACTTTATGGACCCTGTAGACTGTGGACCTTGTGGCACGTCCCTCAGATGAAAATCTTAAGACTATTCGGTTCGATGGCGAGTTGCTCCCGAATTGCGCGCAGTTGCTCGACCTCGCGAGCAGGCTGTGCCAAATGTCGGATGAAACGCGCCACTGGTTCTCGACCTTCACGAACTCGAATGGCGTGGATGACGCACGCACGGTCTTGAAGCATTGCGAGCTTCTGCGGGCTGAGTTACAAGCGCATCGTGACCAAGTCTTGAGCCAACTTCGGCGCGAGCAGCACGACACACGGCCGGATCAAATATTTGGCGCATGGCTTTACGCGCTGGACACGATGATACAGCAGGCGTCCGGCAAGCAGACTTGCTCCTGGTTTCTTGAGGGTTTGCAGCGAACAAACGAGGATGATTTGGGAGATGATGGCGAGATCACGTTGAGGCGAGTATAAACAATGTGGCCGCCCTGCGTTGCGCGAAACGGCGGCATCGCGTTCCGTTAATGCCCCAAGCGGGGACGAGTTCCGGGGATGGCTTCACGAGATTTGCATAATGACAGACTTGGTCCCGAATCCGCCCGCTTTACGCGCGGACGATGCGAGCAATGGAGTGATCGGGGCACTTTCCTAACTGCAGCCCCAGAAGACGCTGAGGCTCAACGCAAAAACGCAAGGACGCAAAAACGCAAGGAAGGGCACGGGAGGCAATTTGCCCAAGCCCCAAGCTTTTTGATTCCGGTCGCGCTTTCCTTAGCTTAGACTACCATATGTATGCGCCATCGTTGCCCAAATAGCGCATTGGGTCGCCTCTACTGGCGGACCGCCAAGCGATGGCCAGGCATTTACGTTTTGGTTTGCTGCTTGGGGGTCGCGGTTGGGTTCGGTGCGCTCTGGTTGTTTGGCGCTCCCGAGCCAAACGTGCTGAGACGGGCGTCTTGTAGAGTGCTCGGAGTCCTAATGGTCGTCGTTTACGGATGGTTACTAGTCGCATTTATCTTGAGAGTTAGGAGAGGCGCGTGGAGCAGTCATTGTGAAGGGCGGATTTTATTTTTCGCAGGAATGAGGAACGGTGAACGATCACGCTCAGATCACGATTCAACGAGATAAGCGCTTCGTGGATAGTCTGCGGGCGTTCAAAATCGTCGTAGATCAAATCGTTGTCGCGGCAGTGAGAGTCGGGCAATCAGTGACTGTCCCCATTGCTGCAGGGCAACACACGCTGCAACTTCGAATTGACTGGTGCGACAGTGAGGAGCTTCAGATCGATGCCCATGCCGGAGAGCATCTCAGATTCGATTGCGGTAACAGTCTCTTTGGTTGGCGCCTTATCGTGAGCCTTTTCTACGTCATCTTTCGGAGCCGGGAATATCTTTGGCTGCGGCGGGCTGATGCCGCATAGAGCGTGTATTATGAGTGCGGGCGCAAAGCCAAGCCCTACCTCACGGCGTTAGCGCGGACGTGCTCAAAAAATTCTTCCGCCACCATATAGCCAACGCAATTAGCGGAGCCGCAGCGGCACGCGTAATCGCGGTACGCTTCCAGATCGTACCCGTAATTGTAGGTAATCTCCTCGTCAGGCGCGATGTCTCGAATTGCGATGACCCAGACTTCCGGCCCTTCGATGATGCTTTCGGAATTGGGCGTGCAACTGTGGTTGGCGAAGCGGGCGAGGTTTTGCGGCACATTGCCGTCGATGTCCCAATCATCGTCGAGCGTGAAAATGAAATGGTTTCCCGCTTCGCACCGCCGCGAAGCTTCGGCTTTACCGATGCGCTCGCCGAGATACTGCAGAATGCGTGTGCCTGCGGGAATACGCTGGCTGGCGAACAGGCCCGTCCCGTCAATTATTGATTGGCGCGCGTAGACCACGTTGGATTATGCGGGCGCGGGTTGCTCCTGTTGCTGCTGCTCCTGAATGTCCAGGAAGCCCTGGAGTTGCCGGATGCGGGTGGGATGGCGCATTTTGCGCAATGCCTTGGCCTCGATCTGGCGAATGCGTTCGCGAGTGACCTTGAACTGCTTGCCGACTTCTTCAAGGGTGCGCGAATAGCCGTCGCCAAGCCCGAAACGCAATTCGAGGACCTTACGCTCACGCTCGGTGAGACTCGTAAGCACGTCCGTCAATTTGTCTTTCAGCAGGCTGTAGCTCGTCATGTCCGACGGGTTCTCTGCGCCCTTGTCCTCAATGAAATCGCCAAAGTTCGTGTCCTCCCCATCACCAACCGGTGACTGGAGCGAAATTGGTTGTTGGGCCATCTTCAACACGGCGCGCACGCGGTCAACCGGCATCGCCATTTCATCGGCGATTTCCTCGGGCGTCGCCTCGCGCCCAAAATCCTGCACCAACTGCTTCTGCACGCGCATCAGCTTGTTGATGGTTTCAATCATGTGCACCGGAATGCGAATGGTGCGCGCCTGGTCCGCGATCGAGCGCGTAATCGCCTGCCGAATCCACCACGTCGCGTAAGTGGAAAACTTATAGCCGCGGCGATATTCGAATTTTTCGACGGCTTTCATCAGCCCCATGTTGCCTTCCTGGATCAGGTCCAGGAAAGAGAGACCACGATTGGTGTACTTTTTGGCGATGGAAATGACCAATCGCAAGTTGGCCTCAACCATCTCCGTCTTGGCGAGCAACGCCTTCGCCGCGAATTGCTTGAGCCGGACGTAAGCTTTTAGGTATTCCGCGTAAGGCATGCGGACGAATTCCTCGAGGGCCGCAATTTTGCGCCGCTCCGAATCCATGCCGCCCTGCTGCTGGTCCGATTTCCTTTCGTGTTCAAGTTCCACGATCGTGCGCAGGCTCATCTCGATTTTGTCGTGGATGTTTTCGGCGACCAATGCCATCTCCTCGATGACTTTCTGTTTGTAGAAGAATTTGCCGAACCAATCCTGGAGCTTCTTGTCGGCTTTGCGAAATTCTTTGAAAAGCTTTTCCTTTTTCTTTTTCGCCTCGACGCTCTGCCAACAAGAGTATTTCTGGTCTGCTGTCTGGTCGAGGGTGCGAACATGTTTTACCAGGCGACGCAATTCCTTAAGGTGATTTTCGCGCCCGTCGATTTTTTTATCGACGATCACCCGGTCAAAACGCTCTTTGGGCGGCTCGGAAATGAGCTTCTCCGCCAGCGCGATATGTTCCTTGCCGGCAAAACCGAAACTGTAAACGATGTGCTTCAACTCGTTTTCGGCGTCCTCGATGCGCTTCGAAATCTCCACTTCCTGCTCGCGCGTCAACAAGGGCACCTGCCCCATCTGTTTGAGATACATCCGCACCGGGTCATCAAGGATGTCGAGTCGCGCTTTTTCCTCACCTTCATCCGGCTCCGGTTGTTTCACGCGATCGACCTCGGCCTGATCGACAATCTCGACTTCCAGGCTCCGCAGCTTGATGTAAATCTCGTCCAAGTCCTCCGCCGTCACGACATTTTCCGGCAGCGCGTCATTGATATCTGTGTAGGTCAGATAGCCCTGTTCTTTCGCGAGCCGAAGCAGTTCTTTGATCTTCTCGGTGAGGTCAACGCCGGATTGGCTGCGGATGGGCGCGAGATTTTGCACTGCGCCTTCGCCAAGTTTTTCGGCTGGGCGGGGCGTCCCGGCGGAGCCGGCGGCAGGTGGATGTCCATTCTCAAAATTTTCCATGGCATGCGCGGTTGCGGCCTTGATCGGCGATGGCCGCTTATCCTTCGACGCCGGCTGCTTCGCTTTCAATTTGGCCATAGGTTACCCTTTAATGTGCAACGGAGATTTCAATATAACGCTCGCTTCCAGTTCCAAGTCAAGACACCAACAGCGAAAGAAAATTTTACAAAGGCCGCTGATATGGCGGCACGCTTTTTGCCCGCTTGCGGATGCAGACACGTTCTCATAAAAATAAATCGATGCCACGCGCGCACCCGAAGATTATGGCTTTCAATCTTTCTGCTTATCTCGAAAAAACTTCTGCCGCGGTCAATCACGCGCTCGACCGGTTTCTGCCGCGGGCGAGCGAAAAACCCGCCACGCTGCACAAAGCGATGCGCTACTCGCTGTTCGCCGGCGGCAAACGCATGCGCCCCGCGTTGTGTCTTGCGGCTGCGGAAGCATGCGGCGGTTCCTGGACCGAGGCGATGCCGCTTGCGTGCGCCGTCGAATGCATCCACACGTATTCGCTCATTCATGACGATTTGCCGGCGATGGATGACGACGATTTCCGGCGCGGTAAACCGACCAACCACAAGGTTTTCGGCGAAGGGATCGCGATTCTGGCGGGGGACGCACTGCTGACCCAGGCCTTCGAGATCGCCGCGCAATGCAAGGCCTTTCCTCGCTTTTCGTATAAAACCATCATCCTGGAAATCGCGCGCGCGGCCGGTTCGCTGCAGCTCATTGCCGGGCAGGTGGCCGATCTCGAAGGCGAAGGCAAAGTCCTCACGGTTCCGGCGCTGCGCTACATCCACGAACGGAAGACTTCCGCCCTGCTCTGCTGCTCCGTGCGTCTTGGGGGCATGAGCGCCAACTGTTCGGCGGCGCAACTCCAGGCCCTTACTGATTTCGGATATCACGTGGGTCTCGCGTTTCAAATTATTGACGACATCCTGGACGTTACCCAAACGAGCGAACAACTTGGCAAGACTGCCGGCAAAGACACGCAGGCCCAAAAGGCCACTTACCCGGCCATTGTCGGTCTCGAAAAATCCCGCCACATCGCCCGTCAATTGACTGACCGCGCATTTCGCGCTCTCAAGCCCTTTCGCGGCAAAGCACAAGCATTGGAAGCGCTGGCGGCTTTCCTGCTCAAGCGCGAAAAATAAACCGACTGATTAATTCCGTGGCTGCGCTCACTGGAGCGCGGCTTACTGCTTGAACGTACAAAGTGTATAAACTTTCGCGCAAAAGCGCCAGAGTTAAATGCGCGGTTTTCGCGCCGTTACGATGCTGCGATGCAAAGTCGTGGGCTTGAAAGTGAATTCGCGAAAACCTGCTGCGGTGAGGTACTGTTCGGTCTCGGCGACGGAATAGCAGCGGCCTTCGCTGATGTTCATCAGCAGCGCGGAATATTCCGCGACCGGCAATGGGCCGGATTTATCCGCATTCAAATGCGCGTCATGGATCAGGATTAGTCCCCCGGGTGGTAACGCGGCAAACGATTTTTCGATGAGTTGCTGCACAACGGGCACATCCCAATCATGCAGCACATTTGAGAACAAGTGCGCGTCGTAATTGGCTGGGAGCGGGTCCTTGAACATATCCGCCACAATAGCGTCGACGCGATCTGCCGCTGATTCGCGCGCAATTTTGTCAACGGGTGGCTTTTCAAGGACCGTGGCACGGAGTTTCGGATTCGCTTCGACCAAGGTGCGCGCGTAGATGCCCGAACCGCCGGCAATATCCAGCAGGCGGGACGTGCCGCTTAGATCGAGCACCTTTGCGAGCGCCTGCGCGAGATAGCGGCCGCGGCAATCCATGGCGCCGGTGAAAGTACGCGCGAATTTTTCGTCCTCCATGGCGCGGGTCCATTCTTTCTCGTCTTTATAGCTGGCCCAGTTGGCCGGCTTGCCGGTGCGTAACACCGTGAGAAAGTCTTTGCAGACTGGGCGTTCCTGCATCGGCACGAAGTAAGGGCCCAGATACCAGTAAGAATCGCGGGTCAAAAATTCGCGCCCGTTTTCCGTGAGTTCGAACCGGCCGTTTCGTTGCTGCACCAGTTCCATGGCCGTGAACAACGTCAGCATCACGTCCGCGGGCCGCTCATGAATCCCAAACAACTTGCAGATCGTTTTCAAATCCGCCGGCTGCTCGCTAAGCTTCGTAAAAAAGTCCAGGCCGGTGATGGCTGCTGCCATCAAATCGACAGCGTAAAAGCCGTCGCGGTACCGAAAAATCTGTGTTGGATCTGTTTTAGGTGCGTTCATTTGCGGGAGGAGAGGAATTCAATCAAGTCAAGGAACTCGCGTTCGGATAGAGCTTGTTCCAGCCCTTCGGGCATCAATGAAACTTTAGACGTGCTCCGTGCACGAATTTGTTTACCGGGCAGAAACACGGCTTTCCCATCGACTGTCGTTAACGTGATCGAGCCATCCTTTGTTTCGCTTTCCAGCAACCCGGAAAACGTCTCGCCGTCGTTGGTTTCAACTGTGTGCGTCACGAACTGCGGCGCGATTTCGCGCGAAGGATCGACAATCGATTGGACAAGCTTTTCGCGGCTGTTAGAACGCGTAATGACGGATAAGTCCGGGCCGATATTCCCGCCGCGATCCTCGATGCGATGACAACGCGCGCAACCTACCGTTTGATGAAAAAACAAACGCCGCCCCCGTTCTGCATCGCCGCGACCCTTCGGCAGATGCGTTTTGTCCACGCGAGGACCGCGAGTGTCCAAGGGGAAATCATCCAATGTTTCGGAAAGAGTAATATCGACTACTTGCTGTTTCCCGGCAGCGGCGCCAAGTATCTCGCGCGTTTTATTGTAAGCAGCGAAGAGGCGTCTCGATGAATTTTTGCCGACGAATGCCTGAGACAAATCCGGTGCTAATGCCGTAAGCTTCTGTTCACCCATCCAGATCAACGCCAAATGCCGGATCGAATCGTCCGTATCGTTCAACGCTTTGACAAACTGTTCATGCGCTAGCGTTTCACCAGCCCGCCGCAATGCCAGCATTCCACCGAGGCGCTGCGCTCGACCGGGAGCATCCAGAAGTTCGCGGGCTTGCTGCCGAGAAAGCGCATTCACGGCGGCGGAGCGAATGAAGGGATCGGGGTCTTCCAAATCGTCAGGGACGCGCGGGTGCAACATGCGTTCGCGAGCGGAATTCTTTTCGGGCGGCTTGAGTTTGTGCGCGGTTTTTTCTTGAGCGGTTAGGCGCCAGATGCGTCCTTTCTGGTGGACGGAGTAATCGCGATCGACCCAATCCGTGAAATAGATGTCGCCGTTCGGGGCGGCAGCGACTCCAACGGGGCGAAACCATTCGTCGCCTTGGGCGAGCACTTCGCGCTCGGCGCGCACAGACGCGCCATAAGGTTTGGGGCGATAAATCTCCAGCGCATGATCGCCCCAAGACGTGACGAGGAGCGCGCCTTCGTAAGCGGTGGGCAAGGCGGTGCGGTCGCAGTCCAGAATGCCGGAAGGTGCCTCGCCTGTCCCAGCGACCATTGGCAACGTCCCCGGAATTTCACCGTTCCATGCGCTGTACGGGTGCAGCCCGCTGCGGCCGTATCGGAACTTGTAGCCATAGTCGCCGCCTATCACCACATCAATCAACCGGCAGGGCGGGCGCGAATCCGGATCGTTGTCCACGCAAAACAGGTAGCCGGCCCGATTGAACGCGAGCGCGAACGCATTCCAAAAACCGGTCGCAACTACCTCCAACTTCGACCCGTCCGGCTTGCAGCGAAACACGTTGCCACCTTCCCCTCCACCGCTGTGCGATGAACCATCGCTGCCCTTGATTGTGTACTTCTCGCCGAGATTTTCGCCCATGCCGATGTAAAGCCAGCCGTCTTCCGAAAACGCGATCCCACCTAACCCGTTGTGTGGATAATTCCCCGGCGTGTCCAACGACACAATTTCCTTTTTCTCAGGCAGGATCATGACGCCGTTCCGATGCACCAGGTGCAACTTGCCTTCCGGCGAAAACGCCAGGTTCATCGACCATCGAAATCCCTCCGCAAACACACTGCTTGTTCCGTCCGGCTTGAACATTTTGATCCGATCCGACTTCGGGCCAGGATAATCTTTCTTGGGGAAATGCGTGTGCGACTCCACCACAAAAATGTTCGTTTTCGAATCAATCGCGATGCCGATTGGCGTGACGATTTCCGGCTCAGCCTTGAACAAAGACAGGGTCACCCTGGAATCCTTGAGCGCCGGCACGTGTATCTCGGCAGCAGATGTCGCCCAAGCGAAAGCGAACAGAAGACTCAATGATATATTTCGCGCGGCTTGCACCAAAGAGCATTATTACATCTGACGTTTTCGAACAAGCCTGCGAGCTTTAACGCAAAGACATAAGACGCGAAAGCCGCAAGATTCATTTTTTCTATTCTCTCCGTCCGTTCTCCCGATTCAAAAATTGCGGCGCAAGAAATCTCTTACGAGAGCCAAGCGTTCCGAATCGTAGAACGCGGCGCCGCCATGTCCCGCGCCATGAACAACTTCGAATTGAACTGACGCGCCTGCTTTCTTGTACGCGCCGGCCAGTTCATGGGATTGGTTGATCGGCATTTGTGGGTCCTGATCGCCATGGAGCAGAAGCAGCGGCGGATCGTTATGATCGACATGGAAGACTGGACTGGCCAAGCGCGCCAGATCCGGGAGATCTTCGGGCTGGCCTCCAAGCAATAGATCGAGCGCGGGCAGGCGAACGCTGAGGCCGTACGGGGTCGATTGTTTTAAAATCGTGGTGAGGTTCGCCGCTCCGTAAAAGCTGATGATACCCTGAACGTTCGAGCTTTGGCCGCGGTCGTTCCCAACGTCGCCCTCCAATTCGACATGACCATTCGACACGCCAACCAACGCCGCGAGATGCGCGCCGGCCGAATCGCCCGCGATCACGATCTTTCGCTCAGGAAGGTTCCACTTCTCACCGTGGCCACGCAGAAACCGGATGGCCGCTTTAAGGTCGTGGATCTGCGCCGGAAATTTTGCGGCAGTCGAAAGCCGGTAATCGACACTGGCGACGGCGTGTCCATCTGCCACCAGTTTCTCCAGCGGCATGTTACTTCTCGAACCAGAGCGCCATGCCCCGCCATGCACCCAGACGATTAAAGGTGGATGCGCCTTTCCTTGAGGAAGATGGAGATCGAGTTTCAGAGTTGTATCTCCGACGCGGGCGAATTCAATGTTACGGATGACGTTGAGGCGATTCGAGTCATCCGCTGTGCCTGAAATACAAAACATCATCATGGCAACGGCGATCGGCTTCATGGCATATTGGTCCCTGCTATAGCGCAAATTATCATGAGGGTGAAGGCCAATTGTCGGCTGCTGATTTATCTTCTCACCGTCACGGCATTGTCAGCCGCGGCACAGGTTGATTCACTAGACACCGCTTTCGGACTGGTCCGCAAAGCCGTGGACGCGAATGAGGTGCCGGGCGGGATTGCCTTGGTGGCGCGGGATGGCCGGATCAGTCGGCATGAGGCGTTTGGCCTTCGGGATATTGAAGGTCAGCTTCCGTTTACCACGAACACGCTCTGCTGGATCGCTTCGATCACCAAGCCCGTGACAGTTGCGGCATCGATGACACTGGTCGATGCGGGCAAAATGGGACTGGATGACACGGTAGAAAAATATCTCCCGGAGTTTCGCGAGCAAAAAGATACGAACGGCGCGCACCGGGTTTTTACGATTCGGCATTTAATGTCGCATACCTCGGGCCTGGTGCCGAATCCGCCGACGCGGCGGTCAGCGTGGCCGATTGGTGGGCCATTGGATGATTTCTGGCTGAAACAGACTTTGCCGGAGATTGTTGGGACGATCTCGCGCAGCCAATTGCGCTTCAAGCCGGGCAGCAAATTCGAATACTCCAATTCCGCCCTGTTTGTGCTAGGCCGCCTAATCGAAGTCGTGTCCGGCAAGCCTTACGCGGTTTACGTGAAGGAAAACATTCTTGCGCCGCTGCATATGAACGACACGCATTACGCACCGCCAAGCCGCGAAGCGGACCGCGTCGCAAAAATTTACGCGCGTCGCGATGGCAAACGGGAAACGATTTTCCAATTCAACCCGGCTGTAAAGATTTCGAATACCGCACCCGATGGCGGCCTATTTTCCTATCCTGCGCAATTCGTGCCCTTCCTGCAGATGTTCCTCAATAATGATGGCCGCATTCTCTCCCGCAACGCGGTCACGCAGATGCTGACGCCGCAACCGCACGGCTGGGGTCTTGGCTGGTCCTTGGAGGACGGCGTCTTTATGCACGAAGGTTCGAGCGGTACCGTGGCCTGGGCTGATCGCAAAACCGGCGTGATCGGCATTCTATTCCTTCAATTTCGTGACCAGAACAAATCCGACGAACGCCTGCGCAAAGCATTCCGCGACGCCGTTCGCAGCTCATTTCAGAAGTAACCCCGTTCAGCATTCGGCCGGCCCTGCCGATATTAGATATAGATGGTGGCGCATATCACAAAGAATGGCGCTGTGAATCTCGGGGTTTGGGCGGTGTTGGTTCTCCTCACCGCCTTCAGCATGACACTTCTGAATCACCGGTCGCTCGGACCGAGCCGTGCCATGAAAAGCACGGAGGGAAACGTGATCGGTTACGTGCCGGGTGAGGAACTGAGCTACAGGTATCAATATACGGTCAAGGGGCGATCTTTTCAGGGCTCGGCGAAACCGCCCCAGCGCATCGAGACGATGAAATTGGGCGGAACCGTGACGGTATTCTACGAAGAAGAGAATCCGGGCACCTCGATGTTGGCGCCGCCGCGCACCGTCGTGGTGACGAGAGTAGGACTGATTGTGATGGTGTCCGTCGTCATTCCGATCCTCCTCATGTGGCTTCTTCACAGGCGAGGCCTCTTGCCTCCATGCAAATTCGTTCAGGATTGTCGTGAATGGGTCGCACTCCGTATTGGAGGGAGCAAAGGTCAAATGCCAGCGAGCCGAGCATCAGCGTCGCCGAAGTGATCGAGCTTAACGCCCATACGATCCATGAGCGATAAGTACAGACTGCAGAGCTTACGATTATCGTCCCCTTTGTCCGCGTAATCGAGGACGCGGCCTGTTTCCAGAGCGCCACCCAAACCGCCAGCGAGGAGCACGGGCACTTTCGTCGAATCGTGTTTGCTGCCGGACCACATGCTGGAAATAAACATGAGACATGAATTGTCGAGGACAGTTCCTTCCCCTTCGCGCATTGCATCAAGACGGCCCGCGAGGTAAGCGAGTTGACTGCAATAATACCGCGAGACCCGCTCATACGCATCGGACACGTCATCGTGCGATGCGGGATGATGCGCCGTGCGCACGTCGAGGAAGGGATAGAAAAGACCGGAGAGATCGCGGCAGAGCAAGAGAGTGGCGATGCGGGTTTTATCGGTTTGGAAACCGAGGGCAATGATGTCGCACATCAACCGCATGTGCTCGCGGATATCTTCCGGCAAACCGTTGTCGGGCCGAGCCATGGCGATAATAGACTTACCGCGACCGCGCGCTTTCTCATCGGCGGCCGTTTTGGCCGTGCGCATGCGCTCGATGCGCGTCTCAACTTCGCGCACGCTGGTGAGGTATTCGTCGAGCTTGGCTTTGTCGCTGCTGCTGACTCGTCGGCTCAAGCTGGCCGCTTCGTCGCGCACGCGATCGAGAATGCTTTGAGTGCGGCGATTTCCGCGATTATCGAAAAGGCTGTCGAAGGCCAGCGAAGGGTATACTTCCATGGGAACCGGCGATAGCGCACTCTGCCATGAAATGTGCGAGCTGTAAGCCATCGAGAAATTGGTCTCGTGATAACCGGTGATTGGCTGCTCGCAACCGAGCACCATGCTGGGCTGGACCGTCTCCTGCCCCAGGCGATTGGCGAGCACCTGATCCATCGTAATTCCACCCTTGAGAACCGCACCACGTTGCAGGGATACGCCGGAGAGGATATTCCCGGTCTGCCCCGGATGGATGCCGACGCCGGTCGAGTGCTTATTGAAGAGGCCGGTGACGAAGTTCATCTTGCTCCTAAGCGGCGCCATCGGCTCAAGGCTCTTGCCGAGTTCCATGTCTGCGCCCGAACCTTTCGCCCACCAATGATTCGCGTTGATGCCGTTGCCCATAAAGAGCGCCGCAAATCGTTTTGGAAATGGACCGGGCGCACCGTCTCTTGCGAGTTCCGCACCCCAAACCGGGATGGACTCAAGCCACGGCAATGCGATGGCCACGCCAACACCACGGAGGAACCTGCGCCGGGAAATGTGGTGATGGTTGGTGTTCATCGCGTTATGGGGATAGCGATAGTGGGACTCGCAGTAGCTCGTCCCTCCATGGCAAAGTCGTCAGGCACTCGCCGCATCAGGAACTGTGGGCTCCTGACAATCGTCTCGATCAGACTGCTGAAGCGATAGCCATTGGCCGCAAGTGATGCGCGCATATTGTCGATGGTGACATCGTCGGAAAGCAACAACGTCCGACCCAAGGCGTAACTTAGCATTTTGCGGCAGAAATTGTCGAGGAACTCATCCTGGCGATGATCTTTTAGATAATTTCGCAGGCCTTCCACGCCCGCGCCTTCGCTGCCGCCCGGAAAAGTCGCACGGGTATCTACCATACGGCCCGCGAGATCACGGGCACGTTGCTCGCCGATGGGGCCGTAACCTTCGAAAGCCACACCGATGCCGTCAAAGCGCGCGTGGCACCCGGCGCAGGCTTTGTCTTCCCGATGTCGGGCCAACGCCTGGCGCAACGTAAGATCGCCCAGTTGCGTCTCATCGCTCGGGAGTTCCGGAACCTTCGGTGGTGGAGGCGGGATTTGCTCGCCTAACAAACGGCGCACGACCCAATACCCGCGCTTGACCGGACTGGTGCGCAGGCCTGGCGCGTTCTTGGTGAGAAAGACGGACATCGCGAGAAGACCCCCGCGCCCGTACGGTCGCGCATCTTCCACATGCGTCCATCCGTTCAAAGTGCAATTAACATCGGCCATGCCATAATGATTGACGAGCGCGGGATTTACGAATGTGTCGTTTGCATAAAGGAAATCGAGCACCGAGCGATCGCGACGAACGACATCCACGAAGAAATGGATGGGCTCTTCGAACATCGCTTGGCGCAGTTCGTTATTGAAACTCTTGAAACGCTCTCGATCGACCGCGTTATGTTCTTCAAAACGACGGAAATCAAGCCAGTTGCCAGCAAATTCAGTGGCTAACCTGCGAATACGATCGTCTTGAAGCATTCGCCGCGTTTGGGCGAGGAGAACTTTAGGTTGGTGCAAATCTCCGGCTTTAGCGTGCGCAAGCAGTTCGACGTCCGGCATGCTCGACCAAAGATAATAGCTCAAGCGACTGGCTAATGCGTATTCGGACAAGGGCTGTGCTTTCCATTTGGTTGTGATGGAACCGCTGTTTGCGGGATCGACATGGTAACAGAAACGGGGAGACATCAACACGCTTACGATCGTATCACGGATCGCTTCTTCGTGGTCGAGGCCGTCGTTCGCGCGCAAACTCTTATAAAACGCGAGAACCTCCTGTTGATCGGTCAGCGAGAGAGGATGCCGATACGCGCGCTCAATAAACGTCTGCAGCGCCTGAATATGTTTCCCTTCAGCGACCACGCGAGCCTGCTCCACGCGACGGATATTCGCAGAAATATTCTTAAAATAATCTTGGATGGCAGTGATTGCCGCGCCGGCGCCACCGTTCCGGCGCGCCTTTTCGAGATAGGCTTCGGCGAGTTGCCCGATCTTTGCCTCGGACGTCGAATCCTTGTCCTCGGAGCGCGCGAAATCAAATTGTTCCCCTTGCATGAAGCGAGGCGGTTCGGCGCGTTCGAAGAAAATGAAATCCTTGTATTGGCGGATCGGATCGAGCGTGATGAAGTGCAACTCGTCCCAAAGCCGATCCAATTCGCGCTGCTGATTGGCGTCGAGTATTAAATTATAAAGCGGCGCATCGTCGCGGAAATATCCGGTCATCAGATGAAAGCCCGCGCTCAGGAAACGGCCTTTGCCCTCGTTACTGTCCTCTTTTAGAAAAACACGCCCCCGCTCTGCTACATAAAAGGCGTCGGGAAAAATTGCACAAAATTGCCGCAGAGCTGGGTCATCCGCCCCATCGCCACGATATTGCGTGCGATTCGCTGCCGACTGCTCGTCTTTCCACAACACGAGTGGTTGCGAACCGGCAGCTATTCCTCGCACGACGAGATTAGGCACCTCCGCCTGGTGCTTCTGGCGGACATCGGCAACGAAATCACTCATCTGCTCGCAACCGGCGCGTGCCAACTCTGGTTGTTGGGGCAATTCGCGCCACATCTGCTGCAAGGTCGCGATAGGCCCGTTCTTTTCGGGCGCGCCAGTAAGTGTTGACCAAATCGTGGTCAGGTATTTGGCGCTGATTCCATTCGCAGCAAAATCAGCAAGGCGCGCTTCTGGCTTATCAATTGCACGGCGATGGCTGAATCGCCACGCAGCGAGAAAATAGTCCGTGTAGTTGGTGGAGTGTTGCCGATAGAAGTCGATGATGCGGTGCACACTATACTTGTCGCGGTCGCTTTCGGTGACGACGGGGTGCGGCGCGAAAACAAAGCCGTCCGGGGTCAGCACGATGTGATCGGCGACACGGCGGGCAGCTTCGAGATATTTTTTAAGAAGCGCTGGCGACATGGTGAGCGATTCTCCTGAGTTGTCGAAGCCAGCTTCATTGGCGGGATCGACCGGGAACTCTCGCGCCGGGTGGAGATCAACGCCCGTCAGATCGCGAATGGTGTAATCATATTCCGCGTTGCTGAGCCTGCGGGCGAGAACGGGACCGGGATCACCGGCGTTGCGCTGCGCTTCAACTTTGCGGTTGGCTTGTATCCAGGCGATAACTTGACGCCGAAGTTCGGTAGAGGGCTGGCGATCCGCATCGTCCGGCGGCATCTCAAGGGCCTTGAGTTTGTCGAGAACGGTTTCCCAACGGCGATAATCCTTAGCGATCGCCTCACGATTCGAATAAGGCCGCAGGTCCAGCTTGCCCTTTTGCTTTTCGCCGTGACATTCAAAGCAATAGGTCTTGAGAAATGGATGGATCATTTCGGCAAACTCACGTTCGATTTGAGCAGCAATTCCGCGAGTGGCGGCAAGGAGAGAAATGAATATCAACAAGAACCGTTGCATTGACTTCCTTTTAGACGTGGCTGCACTCTTGATTATTCCCCTTAGAAGTCAGGCGCGTGTGATCCGCAGGAAGTTATTGGAATTGCGGAGGAATTCGAAGTCCGTGTGGACGAGTTCGAATCTCAGGTGCGGAAGGTCTCGTTTTAGGCGCGGCACGTAAACGGAAGGTTCAGCCTCGAAAGTGACGGTTGGATAGATGCGAGCTTCGCCGGCAGTGACGCGCATCATTTCTTCGATCGAGGCCTTGTGGAATTCATAGCTGAGTTGGTCCTCGTAAACGAAGAACAGATAAGACGCGAGAGTTAAATCGAATGCGCGATCGCCAAACGGCAGACCGGGAAGTTCGACTTTGACGTACCGCTCGCGGTGTTCCGCGTAGTCCTGAAGAAAAGTTTTGTAGGCACGCTCGCGCAAGCCGCGAAGGCGTTCCGGGGTTTGATAGAAATTGTCCCACCGATAAACCGTGAGGCCGTGAACCGAGTTGAGGATGTGGTCGAGATCGGTGGCACAACGCGGCGCGAGTTCTTCGGCGCTGAAATCGTAAATGCGATCCGCCGCCGTAACATCGTGCCGAAGGTTGTTCGCTTCGCCTGTAAACGAACTGACGCCGGAAGCGACATCAAGAATCTTCTTCCCGCGCCACTGCTCCATTTCGAGAGCAAAGTAACGAATATACTCGTCGTAAGTGCGCCCGAGGAGCACCACGCGATCGAGTTTAAGTCCTTGCTTTCTCATTCGTCAGGCAGCCCCTTCCCTTTCGTTTCCGGAGCAAAGGGCAGTGTAACGAGGCCGATCAGGAACACCGCGCAGAGCGTGATGCCGGCATACCGCAACGGCATGGGTTCGGGATGTCCCTGGAAAACTTGGCTCGTGAGCAAACCCAGCGTCGATGGCCCCAGCGCCGCGACGAAGCGGCCCACGTTGTAGCAGAAAGAAGTGCCGGTGCTGCGGAGGCGCGTGGGAAACAACTCCGGAAAATAGATCGCGTATCCCGCGAACAACGAAAATTGACAAAAGCCCATGATGGGTATCAGCCAAAAGATGTCGGAGCGGTCGTTGAGGAACCAAAAACCCCCGGCTGTACTGAGCATCGCTAGCACGAACGCGATCGCAAAGGAGGGTTTGCGGCCGATGCGTTGCGCGATGGGTCCAAAGCTGTAAAGGCCGGCAAACGCGCCAACATTCATCAGGATCAGAGTGATGCCAATCCAGATGCCAAGTTTGCCGGAGATGACGGCGGGCGCGAGACCTTGAGATAAGAAGGATTGCCGAAGCACCGCTTGAATGAGATCGATGCTGAAAAACAAAATGCCCCAGAGCCCCACCACCCCGACAAAAGCCAGCAGGAACCCGACGATCGCGTTTCTGCGCCATTGAGCGTCGCCGAATAGTTCGCGATACGAACCCATTGTCCCACGACGTTCCTGGGCGGCGCGTTGCCAGCGCTCGGGCTCCTTCAATCTGCGGCGAATCAGAATCACCAACAGAGCGGGAATCGCTCCAACAAGAAACATAATACGCCAGCCATGGACAGAAGACACAGTGCCGCCTCGTTGGAGAGCGCCAATGGCAATGCTGATCAGCGCAGCGCCGATATTGCCGACGGTGGATAAGGCCTGCAACAAGCCAAGCGCGTATGGGCGGGCCCGCTCCGGAATCACCTCCGCCACAAGGGCGACACCCACGGCAAATTCGCCCCCAACCCCAAGTCCCGTGAGAAAACGGTAAAAGGCAAAATCCCAGAAGCCGGTTGCTATTGCGCTTAAGCCCGTAAACAGCGAGTAGATCAGAATTGTCCACAGCATGGTTTTCGCGCGCCCAATTCGGTCGCCCAGGATGCCGAAAACCAGTCCTCCAGTCGCCCAACCAATGAGGAAGATGCTCGTGGCGTACCCTCCATATTCCGCAACCACACGCATTTCCTGCGTGTGCAACAATGCGCGCATCGCCGGTACGCGTGCCGCGTTGAAGAGTTGCTGGTCAAGGCAATCGAACAGCCAACCAAGCGCCGCGACGATGATCACGAACCAGTGGTAACGCTCCAATCCGTGCCACCAGGGAACCTTTAGGGCGGGCGAAGAAACGGTGCTTGCGGATGAGGACATCAGTGCGCGACGAAAGCGCTCACATGTGTGCAATAATATTGTCGCCGAATTCCGAGCAGCGGATTTCCGCCGCGCCTTCCATCAACCTCGCGAAGTCGTAAGTGACCCGCTTGGAAGCAATCGCGCCATTGATGCCTTTGATGACCAGATCTGCGGCTTCATTCCAACCGAGGTAACGCAACATCATTTCGCCGCTGAGCACCACGCTGCCGGGATTTACGCGGTCCTGCCCCGCATATTTCGGAGCCGTCCCATGCGTCGCTTCAAAGATCGCGTGGCCGGTCACATAATTTATATTTGCACCGGGCGCGATGCCAATGCCGCCCACCTGCGCCGCAAGTGCATCCGACAAATAATCGCCGTTGAGATTGAGTGTGGCAATCACATCGAAATCTTCCGGGCGCGTGAGCACTTGCTGGAGTGTGATGTCTGCAATCGCGTCTTTGACCAGAACCGCGCCGTTGCGCATGCAAGCTTTTTGCTCCTCCATGGCGACATCCTCGCCGCGTTCGCGCTTGGTTTTCTCGTAGCGCGACCATGTATAGATCTTGTCGCCGAAAATCGATTCCGCAGCCGCGTAGCCCCAATCGCGGAACGCACCCTCCGTATATTTCATGATGTTGCCCTTGTGCACGAGGGTGACGCTGCGGCGCTTGTGGCGGAGAGCGTATTCGACCGCAGCTTTTACGAGGCGGACAGTGCCGAGATTGGAAACAGGCTTGATCCCGATCCCAACAACGACCTCCAGGGGCAACTCGGTTCCAGCTTTGGTCGGCCATGCCTGTTTCACGAACGCCCCCATGGCTTCCTTGGTGCCGAAACGAATTTTCGCGAAGTCCCGCGGATATTCCTGCGCAAGAAACTGCAGGAACTTTTGCGCTTCCGGTGACCCGCCCGGATATTCGATGCCTGCGTAGATGTCCTCAGTGTTCTCACGGAAGATCACCATGTTCACCTTTTCCGGATGCTTCACCGGCGAAGGGACACCAGAGAAGTATTGGACCGGTCGCAAGCAGACATACAAATCCAGCATTTGCCGCAACGCGACATTCAGGGACCGAATGCCGCCGCCCACGGGTGTGGTCAGCGGGCCTTTGATGCCGACCAGGAATTCCTTGAAAGCCTCGATCGTGTCCTCCGGGAGCCAATTATCGAACCGCTTCTTGGCGTTTTCGCCGGCGTAAACCTCGAACCAAACAATTTTGCGTTTGCCGCCGTAAGCTTTTTGCACGGCGGCCTCGAACACCCGGTGACTCGCAGCCCAAATATCCGGGCCGGTGCCGTCACCGCGTATAAATGGAAGCACCGGATTATCCGGGACTTGGAGCGTGTTGTTACTGATTGAAATTCTTCCGCCGGCGGGCGGCGCAATATGTTTGTAGGCCATGAGCCATCAGCTTGTACTGAAACACGCCGCCTTGGGCAAGTCTCTTAGCTGAGTTACACGCCCAAGCCTTATGGATTAGCAGAATCTCGCGGACGGCTGCGGCCCAGGCGCCGAAGGACCATGCCGAATGCGAACACCGCGAGGAAAAGGGCAACCCACATGAATGTCTTGTTCCCTTGGTGAACATCCACAGTAGCGGAGGATCGCTCACTGCTGCCGGATCCTTTA
>DATENK010000068.1:0-9179 GCA_035275085.1 Verrucomicrobiia bacterium
GAATATTGGAAGAAGAAACTAACCGGGGCGCCGGAATTGCTCGAGCTACCGACGGATCGGCCCCGGCCGGCCGTGCAGACGTTTCGCGGCGCGCATGAATACTTGTCACTACCGGTCAGCTTAACGCAAGCGTTACGGAAACTCGCCCAACAGAACCGGGTGACCCTGTTCATGCTGCTGCTGGCTGGGTTCAAGACGTTGTTGCACCGGTATTGCCGCCAGGACGATCTCATGGTCGGTTCACCGATTGCAGGCCGGACGCAACTCGAAACTGAGCCGCTGATCGGCTTCTTCATCAATACGCTCGTGCTGCGAACGGATTTTTCGGATGACCCACCGGTGACGGAACTGTTGGACCGCATCCGGACCACAACGCTGGAGGCTTATGCCCATCAGGAGATGCCGTTCGATAAGCTGGTCGAGGAACTGCGCCCACAACGGACCTCGAGTTACTCACCGCTGGTTCAGACGATGTTCGTTCTGCAAAACAGTCCGGCACCGAGCCTGAGCCTGGGCGCCGCGACCGCGGAATACATTAATGTCGATACCTCAACCAGCAAGTTCGACATGGTGCTTTCGATAGAGGAAGCGAATGGGACGCTGCTGGCCGACATGGAATACAACGCCGACCTCTTCGAAGCGGCAACGATGAAGCGGTTGTTACAGAACTTCGTTGTTTTGCTGCAAGGCATCGCCGCAAATCCGCATCAGCGCGTTTCGGAATTGCCATTGCTGACGGAGGGCGAGCGCGAGTTGCTGGCGAGTTGGAATGAAAATGAACGGGAATTTCCACGTGAGGCAACTGTTGCGCAGCTTTTTGAAGCCATTGCCGCGAAAACACCGGACGCGGTTGCAATTGTCGATGGTGCAACGCAGTGCACGTACCGCGAAGTCAATGCGCGCGCGAACCAGCTTGCGCATTATCTGCAGAAATTCGGGGTAAAGGCTGGGACGCCGGTGGGGGTGTATTTGGAACGCGGTTTGCCAATGATCGTGAGCTTCCTTGGGATACTTAAGGCCGGTGGAGCGTACGTGCCGCTGGACCGGGGGTACCCAAAGGAACGCCTGACATTCATGATCGAGGACACGCACTCGCCCGTGTTGATTACGACCGAGGCGTTGCGACCAGGATTGCCAAGCACGACGGCGAAAGTCGTTTGCCTTGACAGTGAAGAAACGGGTATTGCTGCCGAACCGAACGCCGGTTTGGACTCCGGCGGCAATGGTGAGAGCGTCGCGTGTATCATTTATACGTCGGGATCGACCGGCCGGCCCAAAGGGGTATTGATCCCAAATCGGGGGATTGCGCGGATCTGCCTGAATGTTGATTACGGTCAAATCACCTCCGCGGACGTGGTGCCGCAAATTTCGAATTGTTCCTTCGACGCGGCCACCTGGGAGATTTGGGCCACGCTTCTCAACGGCGCGCGCCTGGTGGTGTTTCGTCCCGAGATGCTGGTGAGCATGCGCGATCTGAGCGACGCGGTAACGCGTCACAAAATCACCTCGATGTTTCTGACGACGGCCCTGCTCAATCAAGTTGCGGCCGAAGCGCCAGAAATTTTCCGGAATCTCCGGCAATTGTTCTTCGGCGGGGAAGCGGCAGACCCGAAGTGGGTCGCGGAAGTTCTACGGAAGGCGCCGCCCCAACGGCTCGTGAATATGTACGGGCCCACGGAGACGACGACTTACGCAACGTGGCATTGCGTGAAGGAAGCGCCTTCGGCAGCGCAGTCGATTCCTATCGGCTGGCCCATCGCGAACACCACGACATGGGTGTTAGACAAAAAACTGCAACCCGTGCCGATCGGGGTTCCAGGTGAATTGTGCATCGGCGGAGACGGTATGGCACTGGGTTATTTGAACCGTCCCGAATTAACAAAAGAAAAGTTCATCACTCACCCGAAATTCGGCCGACTCTATCGCAGTGGCGATTTGGTCAGACGTCTGCCCTCCGGCGATCTGGAGTTCCTTGGACGCATTGACGAGCAGGTCAAGATTCGCGGCTTCCGCGTTGAGCCTGGGGAAATTGAGAATGCTTTAAGCATGCATCAAGGCGTCAGCCAATGTGTAGTGATAGCTCGCAAGGACGCCGCTGGATCGAAGCAATTGGTCGGCTATTTCAGTCCGAAACAGTTGCCGGGGCCGGCGCCGGAAGAAATACGCGTCTTCCTGAAGGACCGGTTGCCCGAATATATGGTCCCGGCGTTTCTCGTGCCCGTTGCCCAACTGCCACTGAATGCGAACGGCAAGATCGACCGGAAGGCGCTGCCCGCCCCAGAAACTTTGCGCGCCTCGGGTGAAGAAAAGCGATTAGAGCCGCGTGATGAAACGGAAAAACAGCTCCAGGAAATCTGGCAATCCGTGCTGGGCGTTTCGCCGATCGGCATGCAGGACAGGTTTTTTGATCTCGGCGGCCATTCGTTGCTCGCGCTCAGACTGATCGCGCAGATCGAGAAAAAGTTCGGACGCAAGCTGCCGGTGACTGCGATTTTTCAGTCGCCTACGATCGAACAACTCGCGTCGATTCTGCGCGGGCAAGCAGAATGGAAACCGGTAAGTTCGCTCGTTGAGATTCAGCGCGGCGGCAAACGTCCGCCCCTGGTGCTGGTACACGGCGTTGGCGGCGGCATGTTTTGGGGCTACAATAACATTGCGCATCACCTTGATCCGGAGCAGCCGGTGTTCGCGTTCAAGTCACGCGGCATGGACGGGGAGGAGGAATTCGACACCATTGAAGAAATGGCGGCGAATTACGTGAAGGATTTGCGACGCTTCCAGCCCGAGGGGCCTTATTATCTCGGCGGCTACTGCTTTGGCGGCGTGGTGGCCTACGAGATGTCGCGTATTTTGCGCGCGGAGGGAGAAGAAGTCGGGCTGCTGGCGATGTTCAATTCGTGCCCGCCCAATTCGGCCTACACCCGTGCACGTTTTGGGCCGCAGTTCGTGTGGCGGTTCTTTGCGAACCTTGGGCACCTCGTTGTGAACTCCTTCAAATGGACGCCGGAGCAGCGGCGCGGCTTTTTTCTGTGGAAGTTACGGTTGATACGCAAATGCCTGCCCGGCGCCGCCCGCGGCGAAAATCAGATTGAGGATTGGGTGGACCTTTCACCGTTCCCGGATGATCAGAAGAAGCTTTGGGAGACGCACATTCGCGCCTTAATGAAATATCAACCCAAGCCGTACGAGGGACGAGTGACGCTGTTTCGCAGTCGCGCGCATCAGTTGATGTCCTCATACGATCCCCAATACGGCTGGGGCGAGTTCGCCCTGGGCGGAGTGACCGTAAAGGTGGTACCAGGCGCCCATGAACGGATCGTGCAGGAGCCGAACGTGAAGGAGCTTGCGGCGCAGCTTGGGCGTATTCTCGAAGAAACCCAGACGAAAACTCAAACTTACCCGGCACTCTTTCGCGAGCAGGCGCGCAAGACGCCGACGGCCATCGCTGTGCGCCACGAAGGGCGTGAGATGACCTACGCGGAATTGGACCGCAAAGCCGATCTGGTTGCCGGGTATCTGCGAGGCGTGGGGATTGGCCCCGAATCGATCGTTGGCATTGCTCTGCCGCGTTCGATTGATTTCGCGGTGGCTGTGCTGGGAGTCATGAAGGCGGGAGCTGCATACTTGCCGCTGGATTTGTCGCATCCTGCGGAGCGGTTGGCGTATTACATAACGGATTCCGGCGCGAAACTCGTACTGGCGGCTGACGATAAGTTTCCATCGCCATTGGCACGGGTGGTGCCGTTCACAGAAGCGTGCCTGGGACCCGTGCGCGAAGGCCGGTCGGCCGGACCGGACAATCTTGCGTACGTGATGTACACATCGGGGTCGAGCGGCACGCCCAAAGGGGTGCAAATCACGCAGCGTTCGCTGGTGAACCACAACCTGGCGATGGCGAAGGCGTTCGAACTTGGCGCCTCTGACCGCGTCTTGCAATTCGCCAGCTTGAGCTTCGATCTTTCGATTGAGGAAATCTTTCCGGTTTGGCTGCGCGGAGGAACGGTGGTGTTTCGACCGGAAGAGATTGCGGCGTCGATGACGAAGTTCCTGGAGTTTGTCGCGCAGGAGCAAATTACAATTTTAGACCTGCCCACCGCCTACTGGCATGAACTGGTGGATGCCTGCAAAGGCAAGTTCTTGCCAGAGTGCGTGCGCTTAGTCGTCATTGGCGGTGAGCAGGCCGCTTTCGATCGCCTGAAAACCTGGACGCACGACATCCGCCATCGTGCGCGCCTGATCAATACGTATGGACCGACAGAAACGACGGTCACAGCGACAATGTATGAGCCGAGCCAAGAGTGCCTCGAATGTGGCGTGTTCCCCATTGGCAAACCAATTGCGAACACATCGGCATACGTTCTCGATGAAAAATTGCAGAGGGTTGAGCAGGGTAATGTTGGCGAATTGTGCATCGGGGGCGCCGGTGTCGCGCGGGGATATCTGAACCGGCCAGAGCTCACGAATGAGCGCTTCATCACGCATGGGGAATTCGGCCGCGTCTATCGCACGGGCGATTTGGTCCGCGAAATGCCGGACGGGAATCTCGAATTCCTGGGTCGGCTTGACAATCAGTTGAAGGTCCGCGGCTTCCGCGTCGAGCCGGGTGAAATCGAAAGTGTAATGCGACAATTTCCACCGGTCCGGGATGCGGTCGTGGTCCAGCGGCAGGGCCGGTTGGCGGCGTACTACATCCGGAACGAACGTTGCAAGCAAGTGGAGCTTGCCCGGTTTTTGCGCGAAAAACTTCCCGAATATATGGTTCCGGCAGCGTTGGTCGCGCTGGAAAGTTTTCCGCTGACAGCCAACGGCAAGATCGATCGTGCCGCGCTTCCGGCTCCCGAATTCGCGCGACCGGACCTGGAAGAACCATTCGTGCCGCCGGCGAATGAGCGGGAACAAAAGATTGCCGCGCTGTGGTGCGACGTTCTGGGATTGGATCGGGTCGGAGTGCGCGACAATTTTTTCCACCTCGGCGGGCATTCGTTGCAGGTGATGCAAATTATTTCACGCATGGAATGTGAGCTGAGCGTTGCGGTTTCGGTTAAAGGGTTCTTTGATAATCCGACCATCTCGGCACTTGCGGCCGCCGCGTCGAAGCCCATGGCGGCGCCAAAAATACGGGCAGCCGAACACCAGGGCGCAGCCCCACTTTCTTTTGCCCAGCAGCGTCTTTGGTTCCTGGATCAGCTTCAACCGGACAGCGCGGTTTACAACATTCCTCAGCCCATCCGGCTCAAGGGCCCCTTGCGCGTGGACGCCCTGCAGCAGGCACTCGATGACATCGTGCGCCGGCACGAGGTGCTGCGAACTACGTATCCCACCGTGGAGGACGCACCAATCCAGCAGATTAACCCGCCGCAGCCAGTCGCGCTGCGCGTGATCGATTTGCAATCGTCGCCGCAAGCTGAACGTGAGGGAATTCTGCATAAGGAATTGGTCGCGGAAGCACAAAAGACTTTCGATTTGCGCGAAGACCTGATGTTGCGCGCCCTTCTCGTGCAGCTCGATCCACAAGAAAACGTGCTGCTGCTGACCATCCATCACATCGCGGCCGATGCGTGGTCGCTTGGGGTAATTCTCAGTGAGTTGGCGACATTGTACAACTGCTTTAGCAAAGGGCAGCCGTCGCCCTTGCCGGAACTCGAGAGCCAATACCGCCATTTTGCGCTTCAACGCCAGGCGGAAACGAACCGGTGGGACGCACACCTCGCTTATTGGAAGGACCAATTAGCGCAAGCCCCATCGCTGTTCGAGTGGCCCACAGACAATCCACGTCCCGCCCTCCAATCGCATCGCGGGGGAAGCCATCGTTTTTTGATTCCACCGGAGATCGCGGAGCGCCTGCGGGCCCTGGCTCAGGCGGAAGGTTGCACGACGTTCATGACGTTGCTGGCTGCGTTCCAAACGCTGGCCTTTCGGTACACGGGCCGGGAGGACATCATCACCGGGTCGGCGATCGCGAACCGCAGCCGACCTGAATTCGAAGGATTGGTTGGATTTTTTGTCAACACGCTGCCCTTGCGAACGCGCCTGGAGCCTCGGATGAGTTTCCGGCAGTTGCTGAAGTGCGTCCGCCAGGTAACGATCGAGGCTTACGAGCACCAGGATGTCCCTTTCGAACGGCTGGTTGAAGAATTGCAGCCGGAGCGGGATACCAGCTATCAGCCGCTCATTCAGACCATGTTCATTCAGTTGAACGTGCCGATGCCCGACACGCCCGGAGCGGGGCTCGCATGGCTTCCCTTCGAGTTGGATTTTGGACAGTCTCGCTTTGATTTGACGATGGAGATGAATGAGACGTCGAAAGGTCTCGAAGGCAGAATGGAGTATGCCGCTGATCTTTTTGAAGCCCCGACCATTGCGCGCATGGCTGCGCAATATCAAACGCTGCTGGAAAGCATCCTTGACAATCCGAATGGCGAATTGGCCGAACTGAACGTTTTGCCGGAAGCCGAGCGGCAAACTCTAGTGGACTGGAACAACACAGCGTTGGAGGTCCCCAACCGCTGCCTCCATTCGCTCTTTGAGGAACAGGTTCAAGAGAAGCCAGACGCCGTGGCACTGATCTATGGCACCCAACGACTTACCTACGCCGAACTCAATGCTCGAGCTGACTCAATCGCCGCCCGGCTACAACAACTCGGCGCGGGTCCGGAAAAACTCGTCGGAATTTGTCTGGACCGAAACGTTGACCTTGTCAGCGGCATCCTGGGGATTCTGAAGTCCGGCGCTGCGTACGTCCCGCTCGATCCCACGTATCCGAAAGATCGCATCGATTTCATGCTGAGCGATTCGAAGGCGGCCCTTGTGCTGACGCAACGTTCGTTCGCCAATCGGTTTAGCCAGAATACGATTTCTATTGAGGAGATCACTTCTCCCGGTGAGCCGGCGCCTGCAGCCAATCCGAATAACCTCGCCTATATTATCTACACATCAGGTTCCACCGGGCGTCCAAAAGGGGTCGCGATTGAGCATTGCAGCGCGGCGAACCTTGTCGCCTGGGCGAAGACAGTCTATGCACCGGAAGAATTGGATGGCGTGCTAGCGTCAACATCTGTGTGCTTCGATCTGTCCGTCTTTGAACTGTTCGTGCCGTTGTGTCTGGGCGGGCGAGTGATTTTGGCGGAGAACGCCCTGGCATTGCCGGGTTTGCCGGCCGCCACCGAAGTGCGCCTTTTAAATACAGTTCCTTCGGCAATGACTCAGTTGCTGGAACTGAAAGGCGTTCCACCTTCCGTTCAAGTCATCAATCTCGCCGGCGAGCCCCTCACGCGGCAGTTGGCTGACCGCATTTACAGTGAGATCAAGGCGCAAAAGCTCTATGACCTCTATGGGCCGACCGAAGATACCGTGTATGCGACCTACGCGCTGCGGAAACTCGCCGGTCCGGCAACCATCGGGCGGCCCGTCGCTAACAATAAATTATATATTCTCAGTCCGCAGGGGCAACTCGTGCCGATCGGAGTCCCGGGAGAGCTCTTTATCGGAGGCGACGCATTGGCGCGTGGTTATCTCGACCGGCCGGACTTAACCGCCGAACGATTTGTTCCAGACCCGTTCAGCGACAAGGCCGGTGCCCGGATGTATCGCACAGGCGATCTGGTGCGCTATCTACCAGACGGCAACATCGAATTCCTTGGCCGGATCGATCATCAGGTGAAGATTCGCGGTTTCCGAATCGAACTCGGCGAGATTGAGGAATTGTTGCGCGAACATCCGACCGTTCGCGAAGCGGTCGTCGTGGCGCGCGACGATCGCGGCGGCGACAAACGGCTGGCTGCTTACGTGATAGCGCGCAACGGGCATCCGCCGCGCCCAAACGACCTGACCGATTGGCTGAATCAGAAGCTGCCCGATTATATGGTGCCGCGGTTCTACACTGTCCTTGATCGTTTTCCGCTGAATGCCAATGGGAAGATTGATCGTCGGGCATTGCCGGAACCGGAACTGACCCGCGAGGCAGACATTCCATTCCTGGAGCCTGGCACTGAAATCGAGAAGCTGCTGGCGCGGATCTGGTGTGAAGTGCTCGAACTTGAAACGGTCGGCGTGAACGACAATTTCTTTAAACTTGGCGGCCATTCGCTAAAAATCACTCAGGTGATCTCGCGTGTGCGTGAGGCGCTTGACGTTGAGTTGCCCATGCGCGCTATGTTCGAGGCGCCGACCATCGCCACACTTGCTTTGCGTATTGAAGAACTGTTGATCCAGGAATTGAGTCAACTTTCGGAGGAGGAGGCACAGAAGTTGAACGAACGTTCAGACTGAGTTGGGGAGGCAACATGGAAGCGATAAAGTTGGTGAGTAATTCACAGGCGACAGACTTGTCTCCGGTGAAACGAGAGTTGCTGGAAAAGCGGCTGAAAGGTGTGCTCAAGCCGTTTGGCTCCGGCGGGTCGGTGATTCCGCCGCGCGATCCGGCTGCGGCGATCCCGCTTTCGCATTCCCAGGAGCGGCTGTGGTTCATCCACCAGATGGAACCGGACACGTGCGCATACAATTTGCCTTGTGCTCTGCGGATCAGCGGCGAACTGAATGCCGAAGCGCTGGAAGCCGCCCTGAATGGCCTCGTTGAGCGGCACGAAATCTTGCGAACGACCTTCACATTAAACGAGGGACGGCCCGTGCAGGTGGTGCAAGCTGCCAGCTCCATTCCACTGCCATTGATTGACTTGCAGGAATATGCCAGTTCTGAACGAGACGCGCATCTCGCGCAATTGGTGCACCGGGAAGTACAGCGCACATTCAAGCTCGAAGAATGGCCGCTGCTGCGCTGCTTCCTGTTCCGCTTGAACGAACGCGAGCACCTCTTTCTATCGGTAACGCACCACATCCTTTCAGACGGCTGGTCCCTCGGCGTCTTTTTTAAGGAGCTGGAGCAGCTATATCACGGGTGCGTCCGTGGCTTGACGCCGGAACTCTCGCCGTTGGCCGTGCAATACGGTGACTTCGCCGTTTGGCAACAGCAGCAGACTCAAAATGAGGCATTTGAAGCGGACGTACGCTTTTGGAAGGAAAAACTTACGGGTGCCCCGGTAAGCCTGGACTTGCCAACGGACAAAGCGCGTCCAGCGCGTCCCGGGTTTCGTGGAGAGCATCTCACGTTGACGCTTCCCGAGCCCTTCTATCAATCGATGATCGATCTCAACCGCGACCTGGGTACGACTGTCTTTATGCTA
>DATENK010000069.1:0-2490 GCA_035275085.1 Verrucomicrobiia bacterium
AGGCGCGCAAAGAACGGTTCCGCAAACGCATCCGCGAATTCATGGCCGAGAAGGTCGACCGACAAGAGCTCGCCGCCTGGCTCCAATCCGCTCGCACCTTTCTTGCCCAACATCCCACCGGCTGGGTGACGCCCAAACCGATTTCGGGCGGCCGATCTTCAACGAACATTTCAGACGACAACGTGATCCTCTTCAGCGCGCGTCGGGGCGCGAGCAACGATTTCCAACTCAAACCTGGCGCCGGTACGTGGACGTCCCTGCGGCTGGACCTTGTCCCCGACGAAACGCACGCAGGTAAAATCTTGCGCGATAAAGCCGAGAACCGCCCCATCCAGGTCTCCGTCAAGAGTAAGCAAGGCAAAATCGAGTTCTTCCTCGCCGACGCCACGCACAAAGAGGCGACTTACTCGAACGGCTCCGAGAACGTCGGCGTCGAAGACGGCTGGAAACCGGACAGTGATCATCTCAAATCGGAGCAGACGGCGGTCTATGTCTTTAAAAAACCTGTGACACTCAAGGAAGACGAATCCCTCACCGTGACGATCCGCAGCAGCTCAATCGGAGCGGCCCGAGTTTCTCTTTCACCGTTCGGGGCGCCTCAACCGCTCACGCTGCTGAATTCCTGGGCCCAACTCGGCGACGCACTTGCCGCGGAAATTTTTCTTCTCAGCAGCGATCACCATCGGGACCTCGCACGCGAACGCCAGAAGCTTCAACGCGAACTCCTCGAATGCCGCAACGGCCGTTCCCCCACTCTCGTTACGGTTTCCTGGGAACCAATGCTTACCCGCGTGTTGCCGCGCGGCAACTGGCAGGATGAATCGGGCGAAATCGTTAATCCGGATATTCCTAACTTCCTGAAACAGGAACAGCCCGACCACCAAAAGCGGCAGAGGACCGCCGCGCTCCAACACGCTTCGGTAACCCCGACAGGTTTTGGACTGCGGCAGTCCTCTGCCGCTTTCGAGTCACCCACCCGCCTGGACCTCACGCGCTGGCTCGTCTCTTCCGACAACCCGCTCACGGCCCGAACCTTCGTGAACCGCCTCTGGAAACAATTCTTCGGCGCCGGCCTTTGCACCACCGTGGATGATCTCGGGTCGCAAGGTGACACGCCCTCCCATCCCGAGTTGCTCGATTGGCTGGCCGTCGAATTCCAGGACAACGGTTGGGACATCAAACATATCGTGCGACTCATCGTAAATTCTTCGACCTACCGCCAAAGTTCCCAACTTCGCCCTGAACTGCGCGACCTCGATCCGAACAATCGCCTTTTGGCGTCGCAAAATCCGCGCCGCATTGAAGCGGAATTTGTGCGCGACAATGCGCTCTGCATCGCCGGGCTGCTCGATGACGATTTGGGCGGCCCAAGCGTCCATCCTTATCAGCCAGCGCATTATTACGATAATTTACAATTCCCCGATCGGGATTACGTCCCGGACACGGACGAACGGGAGTATCGTCGCGGCGTTTACGTGCACTGGCAGCGCACATTTCTGCAGCCGATGCTCGCCAATTTCGATGCGCCGTCGCGCGAGGAATGCACCGTTGCCCGCGTGGTCTCGAACACACCCCAACAGGCGCTTACATTGTTGAATGACCCATCGTTCGTCGAAGCTGCGAGCGCATTCGCAAATCGCCTGAAAGGCTCGGATTCGGAACGCATCGACATGGCGTACTTGTTCGCCCTTGGGCGTCAGGCAAAACCGAAGGAAAAACAGTCTCTTTTAAGCTTTCTGGAGGCGCAACGAAAGACCGGCTCGAACACCGAAGCCTGGACGTCTCTCTGCCGTGTGATCCTGAACCTGCACGAAACAATTACGATTTACTGATGAACGACTTCGACCTCAGCATTAATCGCCGGACGTTTCTCGGACGCGCCGCCTACGGCATTGGCGGCATGGCGCTTGCCTCCCTGCTGGGCCGCGCGGAAACCGCCGTGATCCGCCCCACGCACACACCCATGCGGGCGCGTCGCGTCATTCATCTCTGCATGGCCGGCGGGCCGTCGCACCTGGAAACCTTCGATTACAAGCCGGAGTTGGAGGCCATCAATGGCAAACCCTTCCCTGAATCATTCACCAAAGGCCAGCAGCTCGCGCAGCTCCAGAACACCGAACTCAAGGCGCGCGGCCCATTCGTCAAATTCCAGCCGTATGGCCAATGCGGCCTGCCCGTCTCCGATCTTTTCCCACACATTGGTTCGCTCGCAGACGAAGTCTGCGTGATCAAGTCCATGCACACGGAGCAGATCAATCACGATCCGGCGCATGCCTTCATGAACACCGGCTCGATCATCAAAGGCCGGCCGAGCATGGGCTCGTGGCTGCTCTACGGTCTTGGCGCAGACACGGAGAATCTCCCCGGTTTTGTCGTCCTGACCTCGGTCGGCAAGGCCGGCGCGCAACCGATCTCCGCCCGCCAATGGTCGAGCGGATTTCTCCCCAGCAAATATCAGGGCATCCTGTTTCAATCTAAAGGCGACGCGGT
>DATENK010000070.1:0-5013 GCA_035275085.1 Verrucomicrobiia bacterium
TTGTATTTGGGGGAGCGTGGACGTGCCAGCCGCGGCGATGGCCAGGAGCAAGCCGCCTGAGGCTATTCGACGTCCAGCAGGTGCCCATCGGTGGTCCGCGTTAATTTTATCCCGCCTACGTGTTGCACCATGTTCTGAAAGTCCTCGAACTTCAGCGGCTTCGTCAAAAATGATTGCGCTCCCAAATCATAAGAGCGGTTAAAAGCGCCAGTGAGATTACGATGTGCTGCGCGACCAAGGTGAGGAGGGAAAACCCAACCGCGTCGATTTACGCATCACATCCAAACGCTTGTGAAGGCTTTTGCCAGGTTCCGCAGGTCCTCGTCGCGCACCGGTTTGGTGAGAAAAGAGTGAGCGCCGAGTTGGTACGCGCGGTTGATTTCCTGCAGCCGGCCAACCCCGGTCAACACCACCACGTGCAAGTTGCGCTGCGGCTTCGTTGCCAGCCACTGCAAAAATTCAAATCCATCTTTTCCAGGCAAGTGAAGATCGAGCACGACAATGGAGGGCAACGGAAATCGCGCTCGGTCGGCGTACTGTTCTCGACCATCGATGTAGTTGATGGCGGCCTCCACGGTCTCTACCGCATGCAGCGGATTTTTAAGACCGGCTCGTTGCAGCTCGCGCTTGAAGAAAAAAACGTCGTCCGTCGAATCTTCGACCAGCAGGACCAATTTTTCCGCCGCCGCCATGAACAACAAAAACGGCAAACCCTACTCTCGTGCGGTTACGAGGTGAAGTACCGCATCATGGGGTGTTCACCCCACGACGAAAAATACGTTTTGGCCAAGCCACTGCTTTGCAAGTGGGAGTTCGGGCGCCGGTGCCTCAGACGCTCCAGGCGGTACCCTTCCATCACACCGCTTCGTCATCGGCGCCCGAACATGGTACTGGCAATTTTGTGAATCCATTCACGGGACAGTTCGGGGTGAGCGTCTCGGGAAACAATCTTTTCCTGAACTACACCATGATCCCAGAGCCGAGTGTCCTGAGGCTGGCAGAGATCGGCGTGTTGCTGCTCTGGACCTTCACGCGGAGAACGCGATGATTTAGCAGCGCTGTGCGAGCGTTGATGTCGCTTCGCAGACTTACTTTCGGAGTGACACGGGCAGGAGTTTTCTGAATAATCATGGGCGTGAACCCTTTTACGCGTATGAAAACCGTCTCCCGACCCTTATTTGCTACCGTAGTTTTTGCCCTGGCCAATCTAGTCTTCGCCGGTCAAAACATGCATGCCGAGGACATCTTCATCAGCCAATTCAACGACGCCAATTCGCTTAACGGATGGCGGTTTGATTTCGGCGGTGTCACGCGTACGCTCGAATTCGATGGGACGCAGGATGCGAATAATAATGCAGCCTCAGGCGCCCTGAAGGTGACATTCGGTTTCGATGCGGCGACGCTCAATCCAAGCGGAAACAATAAGGGTGCCATCACCATCGACCTTCCGTCGGGACTGGACGGCTTGTCTTATGTGACCATGGAGATGGATCTGCGTATCGAACCTGGTTCCGCAACTGACGGCGGGGGCAACAGCGGTTACTTCCAAATGGTGATCCGCAACGGCAACGGCTACGCCTATAACTCTCAGTTTGGGGACAATGTGAGGACCAACGTCACCTGGCGCCACATTACCGCGAATGTGACTGGCGGTCGCGATAACATCCGAGCGGTTACGCTGGAGCTTTATGGCGGGGCGGGGCTCACGGGCCCTGTGGTCTTCTATGTGGATAACATTAAGTTCACCAAACCGAGTCCTGCCCGGGACGTGGTGGTGAGCCGCTTCGACGACGCGAGCGCGCTTGCGAACTGGCGCTTTGATTATGGCGGCGTGACTAATCTCATTCAGTTTGATCCCAGCCAGGATGCCAGCAACAACGCCGCATCGGGTTCCATGAAGGTCACGTTTGGATTTGATCCGGTGCTCGACATCAGTGGAAACAACAAAGGCGCGCTCACGTTGGACTTGCCGACACCGATCGATGCCTCCAGCTATCAAACACTGGAAATGGACGTGAAAATCGATCCTGCTTCGGCGACGGATGCCTCCGGCAACAGCGGATACTTCCAGTTGGTGATTCGTTACAGTGGATTTTATGACTGGAATCCGCAGTTCGGCGGGAATTTGCGGATTAGCGATGGCTGGCGGCGCATTCGCGTGGCGCCGCCAGTGCCGCCCGTGAATGAGGTATATGCCTTTACGATGGAGTTGTACGGTGGAGCAGGCCTTAGCGGGCCGGTGACGTTTTACGTCGACAACTTGAAATTCACGACCACGAATGTGGCTCCGCCGCAGCCGATGCTCTCAATTGAACAACCGCGACGTGGGCTGAATCTGATTCCAACTTCCGGACAGTATCAGCGGCAGAACATCGTCGCCGCGGGCAGTCCCGGCTATAGCTGGATTGGGAGTACGGAACCTGTCACGTACTCATTGACGATCCACAAGCATCCGGACGCATCCCACACTGGTTTCCAAACGCATATGTTCCTGGTCCCGGCAGCACCTACCGACAGCGCACCGGACTACAGTCAGGCGAACGTGATTTTTTTAGACATCCAGAGTCAGAGTGGGGGAGCTGCTTACGCCTCGTTCCGCTACAAAGTCAACGAGCCAGGCGGAAATAGTTTCCTATACGGCGCCGGCACGTTGGGCGGTGTTTCAAGTCCCAGTCCAATTGGCACATGGTCGCTGACTTTCAGCAACGATACGGACTTGATGGTTACCGCTCCGGGGGGCGCCAGTGCCAATTTTAGCTTGCCCCCCGCGGCCGCCGCGCTGTTCGCTAATCCGCTCGCAGTCTGGGTTGGCGCGCAGCCAAACGCCGGCGGGAACATCGGGCAGACGGTCGTTCTCAGCAATGTTCGCGTCACGCGGGCGGAGGTGGTTCTACTGGAAGATAACTTCCTCACCGACGAAACGCTCGATACCCAGAAGTGGCAAGTGTTTGCGGGCGATCCTGTCGGCGTGCGCCTGGTTGGTTCAGACGCGGCGTTTTGGTTGAGCTGGACGATTCCGGACAGTGGCTTCGTACTGCAACGAACATCGAATCTGGAAGACCCGAATTCCTGGATAGCGACCGGCGGGACCGCGCCGCTAATTGGTAACAACAAAAAGATTTTCGTGCATAAATACAACGACGATCAACAGGTCGGGGAATTCTACGCTCCACCAAACCCGCAAGCCTTTTACCGCTTAATCCATCCGTGATGGCGAACTATTCGCGCGGGTCGGCTTCCTGCGGCCAAAAGATGTTTCCTGCCGAGTGCAAAAAGAAATCATTGTCACTGATCTGGTAATTCAAAATCCGCCCGTTCATGAAATCACGCGGCACCGCAGGCAGGAATTCCGGAACCAGCGCCTCCAGCGAAGCTGGAAGCTTGCCGTAACGCATTTGGTAGCGCATTACCGCAATGCCGGCCACCGCGAGTTCGCGTCGCGTTTGCGCGCCCCAGGGACGGTCGAGGCCCGAGTAGAATTTTTCCAGGCGCGGCGATACACAGTAACGAAAAAAATCATACGGCAATGGCGCCCAACAGGACAGCCACATGGTCTTCATAGCTGCGTCATAGGAATCTCCGAATGCGCTCAACCGCGCGGCAGACCGCTCTTTCTCGGCCAATTGGCACGCTGCCATCCGTTCCTCGATTATTCGCAGGCACCGCAATTCATCCTGTCGCGACCAACTGAATTTCCAACCTGGCGAGTAAACTCCTTCTTTGAAGCCATTGTACAAGTTTCGTGGCGTTTCCTCGACCAACTGCCGTCACCGCCATACTTGGCGCGGCCGGCGCAGATTTTCCTTCGAGCCACTCGTATACGGTCTGGTTCGTTCCGCGAAACCGGGCGAATTCATGCCGGACGATGGCACTCTCCATCACAAGTGCGCGAGATACGTCTGAAATGAAATCGAGTTTGCGCCAGGCGTCCTGTAGGCGTTGCAGATGACCGTCCTGCAAGCCGTTCGCGTGGACTGCCTGCCACGTGCAATCGAAAACAGAAATCGCTTTGTACGACTGCGTGACTTTTGATACCCATAGTGGTTCGTTTCCAAATATGCCCAGACATTGAATCGCCGCTTCCATCCGCCTCACTGCGTTATCCAGGTGTCCTTGGCGCAATTCAGACAAGGCGCTGACGGAGAGATCGATGAAACGTAAGATCGGCCCAAGGTGACGCAACGGTAACTGCCAGCCCTGTGTATAATCAAGTTCCGCCTGAAACTGCGGATGGTCCATCGCCTTCAGCCCGTTTGTCAGTGTGATTTCAATTGCTGCCAGATCTTCAGCCACCATTTTCCAACTCAAGGTCGGGCGAGGCTTCGGTTTAGTTTTGGAGAGCCAAGTCTCCTGTTTGAGCACGCAAACAACCTTGTTCGTTCCCTGCCAGGTGAATTCCGGAAACGCGTAAGACAGCATGACCAGGTTACTTGTAGCCGTGATCAGAGCCGGCATCCCATTGTCGCTGGGCAACATCCGGGGCGCAGCCTCCGAAAGCGTCGACGAAAATCCTTTTGCGGCCATTCGCACTTTCCACCGTGCGAGTCCCATTTTGCCCCGAAAATGCTCAACCGTGAGAAAAAGAAAAAGCGCCCCCAAAAAAGCGATCCCGCCGATGGCGATCTTCTTCACAACCCAAATGCGCAGGAGACTTTCTATCTCGTCTACTACGGTTAAGACATCAAATTCGTTCGCGCAAGTACTGCCAGAGCTTGCGAGAGTCCGCGGCGAAAAGGCGAATGCCTTCCGCAGTTTTCTCGGTGGCCATCGCGTCTTCGTTTAGAAGGAACCGGAAATTCGGTTCGTCAACGGCGAGCTTCTTCACCTCCTGGGTCTTTGCCCATTCGGGGCTCAGCTTGCGCTCGATGGGATCCTGCTTCTTATGCAGCTCGGACAAAAGCTGTGGGCTGATGGTGAGCAGATCGCAGCCGGCGAGTTCGAGGATTTCGCCGGCGTTGCGGAAACTGGCGCCCATGACTTCCGTGGCGTAATTAAATTTTTTATAATAAGCGT
>DATENK010000071.1:0-3340 GCA_035275085.1 Verrucomicrobiia bacterium
AAGCAGAGCACCTGGATCTCCTGCGGCTACGCCGCCTGAATCGCCGATCACCCAAATCCGCGTGGGCTTCGGACCGGAAGGAGCAGTGAGAAAATAAAAATCATTGCCTCCGGCTTGAACGCCCGCGGACGACCCGATGGAATAATAGTACTGCGTATCAGGCGTGAGGCCGGTGAGTTGCACTTCGTGCTCAACGGTCACGGCTGGCGCCGTGGCGCTAAAATCCAAATCACCGGGGGTCAATCCATAGCGGACGACGGAGTCCGACCCGAAATCAGTTCTCCATTTTACGATCACGCTTGTGGGCGTCCCGCTCTGCAAATAGGGCCCGCGCGTGACCGCCGCTGCGGCTGCTGTGAAGCGAACAGGCGCGGAAGTAAGGCTCGTCGAATCGTTGAACAACGCGACAGCGCGCACCACGTAATTGCTCGGCTGCACCGAGCGCAGAATCGTTTCATAGGGCGGCGTCGCGTCGGTCTCCAGCAAGGTGCCGCCCTGGTAAAAGTTGACGGCGGTCACCTCCGCCGCAGGGCCAGCATCAGCGGAGACCGTCACATCGCTCCCAATCGCAAACGTCGAGGCGTCCGGAGGGTTCGTGACTCTGACGTTGCGGGTGTTTCCACCGCCCCCGTCGATGAACTCGAGATCAAAAACGAGATCGCTGCTAAATGGGTCTGCCTGGTGGACCTCCGCCGCAATAACATTGTACGCGTCCGCGAAGAATGGATCGACGGTCACTTCGAGGAAAGACGTTGCTTCCACGGCGGTAACGGCGCGGGTAGTGTCGTCTACGGGTCCATCGGGCATGTTGTTTCGAAAAACCTCGAAGCCATTCCAATAGACAATCACGCCATCATCCCTGCGGACACGCAGCGTTAGGGGTCCGGCGGGCGTTGTATCAAGAAAGAAGTAGGTGCGGAAGTACGCCGTCACGATTCCGGGCCCGGCCGCCTGGGTGGAGATGTACGGCTCCCCGAATCCGAGCGGGGAAGAGCCAACTCCCCAGTCATAATCTTCGTAGTACGGACTCATCCAGTCCGGATCCGGCTCGAACCCAAGATCCCAAAAAGACCAGTAATCGCCGCTTTTGAGGATGTAATTTGGATCTGCTTTCAGAGCCGCAAGCGGCGAGGTGAGTCCAAATGCAAGGACGCAGGCGAAAACCCAGCGAGTTCCTTTAGACGGCATAGCCTATTGCTGCTTGGGCCGATGGTTGATGAACCACCCCCAAAAATCAAGCTAATTAGGCGCAAAGGCCTGACTTACAACAACCGGTCTCCAAATGAAGATATCCAGCTACCGTTTCGCGTAACGAATCGACAAGTCGAGGAATTCGCCGGGTGCGACGTTCATCCCTTTGGGGAGGCTCACCAGGATCGGCAGGCCCAGTTCGACACGATTGGAGTCCATCGAAATCAGCAAGGGATTGATACGTTCATATTGTGCGCCGACTTTGAGAATCTGGCCTTCGCCCATCTGCCGCCTTTGCGTGCGCGTACGAATCAGCACGACATCGCTTTCCGTAGGAACGATCTGCACCGGCTGACGAATATATCCCAGAATGCGCTCGGCGGTCGTCGCCGAAATCGTGACGATCGGCGCACCTCGCACTACTCGTTCCTGCGCGCGGCGGTAAACCGCGCTGATCACGCCATCCATGGGAGCTCTGATTTCACTTGGACGCAAAGTGGCTTCCAGTTCCTCTTCTTTTGCCTTGATTGCTGCGTTAATGTAGGAATCGTTCGCGCCGCTTTGCCCTGCATCCCCAAGCTGCTTCAAGACTCCTTCGATTCGGGAAATAGTGTCGGTGCGCGCAGCGATCTCGGCTTGGACGCGGTCGAAATCGGCTTGTGCGATATCCAAGACTTCCTTGGTTTCGATCTGGCGGCTTACGAGCGTCACGGCTCGATTCAACTGATTCGAAGAAAGGCCTAACTGCGACAGCGCCACCTTCAGCAGCAGTTGCTCCTTGTATAAATCGATTTGCAGTTGCTGAACGCTCTGTTCATTACGCCTTTCATCGAGGCGCATGCGCGCTTGAAGCACCTTGAGGTCGGACTCAATCGCTGCGATAGACGCCTTCAGGATATCCGGATCGGTGCTGATGATCGTGCCAATCACCTGGCCATTAGTGACACGCTCCAACACGTCCACATGCAAGGCGGCAACGATGCCATCATGCAGGCTGATCACGTTTGCTTTTACCGCCTCAACTTCCCCGACGACTCCGGAGGGCTGGACGAAGTTCCGCCACATCAGCGCGATCGTGGCGAGCAGGCCCAGGAAGACAATTACTGGGAGGACCTGAATACGAAACTCCCGCCAGCGTTGCGCAGGCGGCGTGGGGATCGGAGGGAGCGAATCTATGTTGGCCATTGCTTAGATTTCTGATTCATCTTCCGCCAGCATGCTGGTGACCCGGGAAACACCTGTGACTTGCCTCAATTCACTCAACAAGTCCTCCACCCGGTTCGAATCACGCAACAGCAGACGGTAAGAAAGATCGGTGCCCTCATAGCCTTCATGAGAGCGCTGGCTGGCCAGATGGGTCTTCCAACTGTGCCGGCTCAGAATGCGGCGCAAGTCCTCGATTTCTTTCATCGAACGCGCCCAATGCAAATTCACGATAACGTCGTAACGATGGCGGCTGCCGAAGGAGGTATACCAGAGGAACAGCAGCACGATAGACACCAAAGCGCACCCGAGCACCGCGCTGGCGTACTTCTGCGTGCCGCTGGCCATGCCGATGACGATCACGGACAAAACGTAGGTTGTATCGAGTGTGTCGCGAAGGATGTTCCGGAAGCGGACGATGGCGAAAACGGCCATCATGCCAAAGGCAGTCACCAGATTATTTGAAAGAACCATCATCACCAACGCCACGATGGTGGGCATAATAATCAGCGCGTTCACGAACGAGCGCGAATACGACAGCCCGGAGTGAGTCAGCATGTAGACCCAGGCGATGATTTGGCCACCGCCAAACGCGACCAGGAGTCCGAGCACCATTGCGGGCCAGTTCGGCGCCGCGGTGCCGTAATCACCATTTAAGAAGGGTTCCAGTAGGTTCATCAACTTTCGATATGAGATGTTACGGCGGCTGCTCGCCGCCCATGGGTTCCGTCACCGTTGCCTTCCACGTGCGACATGGCGCCCTCGTATCCGTAGACGAGGGCCGCGCTGGGCGTGAGTTTATACTCGCCCTGGAGCGCCACGCCGTCTACGTACTTGGCCGCCCCGCACTGGCGCAAGCCAAAAACGCGCACCAGGTCCCGGAACCAGTCCGGAAAACGGTTCGTAAATTTTAATTCCAACACGACATCTTTGCCCCAAACCAGGA
>DATENK010000072.1:0-2732 GCA_035275085.1 Verrucomicrobiia bacterium
ATGGGCGCGCAACGCACCTGGGACGGTGGCGGCGCGGATTGGGATTGGCGAACTTCTTTGAACTGGGATGGATCCATTATCCGGCCAAACGATATCGATCAAGGCGATACGCTAATCTTCCCGGCGGGTCCGACCAAGCTGATCAACACCAACGATTTTGGGCCTAACACGAACTTCACCGCGCTCATTTATTCCGGGCCCGGCTACACATCATATGGGAACCAAATTGGCCTGAGCAACGGCATCTCAGTAACCCATGGTTCAGGCATTTCTGGCATTTACCTGCCCGTGCTTTTGCGCGACGACCAAAGCTTTACCGTATCAAGTGCCAGCGCCACGTTGATTCTGGGCGGCGACATCAACATCGGGCTGCGGACGCTGACCTTTGATGGCCCTGGGAACTTTCTAACCGCCGGCGAAATCATCAATACGCGGTTCGGGGGAGGGCGAAACAGCGTGGTGAAAACCGGAACCGGACGCCTGACAATTTTCCAGCCCACGGATCACGACGTGCCGACGATTGTGAACGGCGGCATCCTCGCGATCGAACAACGCATGACCAATAGCCCTGTCACTGTAAATGCCGGCGGCACCGTGCGGGGCTCAAGCCGACTAGGCGCGCTCACCGCGAATTCCGGTGGCGTGGTTCAACCCGGCGGCAACACTCCCAACGCTCTCGAATGTTACGGTGATCTCAATCTGGCTCCGGGATCGATCTTTCGTGTCCGGCTGAATGGCACTTCGGCCGGCACCAGCTATGACCAACTTCAGGTAAACGGCACGGTGACCCTCGGCGGCTCGCTCGAAGTCACCACCGGCTTTCTGCCCGCTGTCGGGGACACGTTCACGATCATCGACAATGACGGAACCGATGACGTGGTCGGCACCTTCGCCGGTTTGCCCGAAGGCGCAGAATTCACGATGAATGGCCGTCCGTTTAAGATCAGTTACGGCGCGAGATTCGGTGGTCCCTTCGGCCGCGGCAATGACGTAACAATCGAAGCAATCCCGGCGGTTGCCGTTTGGGACGGCGGCGGAAACCTGAACAAGTTCTGGTCGGAGCCATTGAATTGGGTGGGTGACATCGCTCCGTCCTCAGGCGACGACGTCCAGTTCACGGCAAGCGGCTCTCTTTTGCGAACGGTGAATGATCTTCCTGCCACACACCCGATCGGCACCATAATTCTGATCAGCGGAGATCATCGCATCGAGGGCAACCTTCCTCAACTGAACGGTGGGATTCAGATCAATCCAGGGCTGAACGACACGAACCGTATTCCGCGGAAAATCGAGATTACAGCGCCGATTCTCCTTGGGGCGAACCAAAGTTTGAGAATGAATTACACCAATTCGTTCCTGGACCTTAAGGGAGCGGTCGATCTTGGTGATAATGATCTCACCGTTTACACCGAATCGATTTCTGGGCTCGGCTCGACGGCGTACTCGCAAATTAATATTTTTGGTGGCATCACTGGCGGCGGCACGTTAATCAAAAATGGGCCCGGCAACGTCAGTTTGCTCTCACCGTCCACGTGCGCTCATACGATTGTGAACGGCGGGACGTTCCGAATGGACAGGTCCTCCTCGAGTTCCGCCCCAATCACCGGCAGCGTCACGGTCAATGCAGGAACTTTTGATGTGGGAGACGAGGTAGGCAGCAATGTTACCGTAAATGCTGGTGGCCAGCTGACGGGGATTGGGTCGAGCATTGGTGGCAACGTGGAAATCAACGGTGGCACTTTTCGTCCATGGGAACCCATTTATAGTTATAGGCTCATCGAGGGTAACCTACGGATGATTAACGGCGCCAATTACGAGGTAACCACTCGAGACACTGAGTACGGTCCTAACGCGACCGGGGCTGCCGTAGGCGGCACTGTTGAACTCGCTGGTTGCACTTTGAATCTGATAGTAAACGCAACCTTTTTGCCTGGCCAGGCGGTTGCCCTTGTCAGCTATCCCCAAAATGCCAGAACGGGAACTTTCGCCGGTTTGCCGCAAGGAACCCGTTTTATGGCGGGCGGCCATGCCTTCATCATCGATTATAACCCGTGGAGCGTTGCCGCCATCGCCGATCCCCCCTACGTTTGGACCGGTGGTGGCATTGGAAGCCGATGGAACACAGCTGCGAATTGGAGTTGGAATTACGCGCCTTCCTCAGGTACGCCGCTTGTTTTTCCGTCCGGAGTTCCCAAGGTCAATGTCACAAACGATCTCACAGCCGGGATCTCAATGTATGCGCTGACCTTCGGCTCGTCTTACTCAGTCTATGGAAATGCATTGAGCATTTCCGCATACGTTTCCAATTCCATAACGAGCGGGCAGACGCTGGTGCAAGCGGATCTGAATTTTCAGCAGAATAATTTCCCAGCCACGGTCGAGGGCGCCAGCGTATTGAGGCTGGATGGGTTGCTTTCAGGGGGTTCCGTTCGCAAGTTCGGCACGGGGACTCTCCGACTCGGGGGCAGCGCAGATAACACTTTTGTCGGCGCCGAAATCTGGGCGGGTGAGCTCGAATTGGGCAAATCCGGCGCCAACGCGGTGAATGGCACGGTGCGGATCGGAGATGGAACCAATTCCGCGACGCTGTCATTATTGAGCGATGATCAGATTGCCGACAGTGCAGACGTGACTGTAAATGCGCCGGCGCGCTTCGTCCTGAATAATTACGTCGACATGATCGATGGATTATCTGGTGACGGAGAAATCGTGCTCAATGCCCCTTTCCAAAC
>DATENK010000073.1:0-5077 GCA_035275085.1 Verrucomicrobiia bacterium
ATAATGGCGAAGCCGCGGGTGGGAGCGAACAGGAATTGTGCGAGATCACCATCAAGGACAATGGCATAGGCTTTGATGAAAAGTATTCGGAGAAGATTTTTGCCATGTTCCAGCGGTTGCACGGCCGGACGGAGTATGAGGGCACGGGCGTGGGCCTGGCGGTGTGCCGGCGCATTGCCGACCGCCACGGCGGGACCATCTCCGCCAAAGGTAAACCCGGCGAAGGCGCGACGTTCACTGTGACCCTGCCGTTGGCGCATGGGAACCAGGAGCACTGATGCAGCCCGGGCGTCCGACAGTTATTCTGATGGCCGACGACGACGCCGATGATCGCCTGCTGGCGCAGGATGCGCTGGCAGAAAGCAAAATTCCGAACGAATTGCACTTCGTTGAAAATGGCGAAGAATTAATGGATTACTTACAACGCCGCGGAAAATTTTCGGCGGCATCAGCGCCTCGCCCGGGGTTGATCCTGCTGGATTTGAACATGCCCAAGAAGGATGGACGCGAAGCTCTGCGGGAGATCAAAGCGAACCCCGAGTTACGGCGCATCCCCGTGGTTGTGCTGACCACGTCGAAGGCCGACACTGACATCGCCCACATTTATGACCTGGGCGCGAATTCCTTTATCAGCAAACCGGTGTCCTTCGATGCGCTGGTTGGCGTGATGCGCAGCGTAGGGCATTATTGGTTCGAAACGGTGGAGCTGCCGAATTCAGGATAATTTACACCATGCCGCACTCCGCCGATAATCCGGTGATTAAGGTCCTGTTGGTGGAGGACGATGAGGAGGATTATTTTCTCACCCGCGAGCTCTTTGCGGAAATCCACACACGGCGCTTCCAGATCGACTGGGTAAAGAATTTTGCCCAGGGATGCGAGGCGATCCGCGCGCGGCCTTACGACGTGGCACTGATCGATTACCGCCTCGGTCCCGACAACGGTCTCGATCTGCTTCAAGCCGCAGTCAAAGACGGTTGCGACGCGCCGATCATCATTCTCACCGGGCAGGGCGAACGCGAGGTGGATTTGCAGGCGATGGCGGCGGGGGCAGCGGACTATCTGGTCAAAGGGCGGCTCGATTCGGGCTTGTTGGAACGGTCGATCCGCTATGCGATGGAGCGCCGACGCGCCGCGCGGCGCGCCGCTGCCGAACAAGCACGCCTGGCCGGCTTCGGCGAAGCCGTTGGATTGGCTCTCACACGCCGCGATTCGTTGGACGACATTTTGGACCGCTGCGCGACAGCCATGGCGCAGTATTTGAAAGCTTCGCTCGCCACCATCTGGGTCGTCGATAGCCAGCAAAGCGACCTCAAGCTGCTGGCAAGCGCCGGACAGGCGCGGCCGCCGGAACAGAACAGCAAGCATCCCGCCCTGGGCCCGAACCTTGAAGTCGTGTCCACTCGCAAACCGCTCTTGATCAACGAGCTTAGTTCGGATCCGCGCGTAGCGGACAAGGACTGGGTCAAACGCGAGGACATGGCCGCGTACGCCGGCTATCCGCTGGTCCTCGAAGATCGCGTGGTCGGATTGATGTCGATCTTTTCGCGCGTGCCGCTGGCGGACAGCACGCTCCAGGAGATGGCATCGGTGGCGAACGGCATCGCGCTGTGCATCGACCGCAAACGCTCGGCCGAGGCGCTGGATGCATCGGAATTCAAGTACCGGTCGGTGGTTGAAAACATCAAGGAAATCATCTTTCAAATCAACAAAGCCGGCAGGTTTACCTTCCTTAATCCCGCATGGACGGACATGACCGGGTTCAAAACGAGAGAGACCCTCGGCACCCCGATTGTGGATTATTTGCATCCGGACGACCGCGACCGCCACTGGGAGCAGTTTCAGCAATTGATCGAGCGCAAATGCAGTTCCTGTCGCCATGAGATGCGCTTTTTGGCGCATGACGGATCGTTTCGCTGGGTAGAAGTTTACGCCCAGCCGCTTTACCAGGCGGATGCGCTGGGCGCCTCCGGCACGATCCGCGACATCACGGACCGCAAGCAAGCGGAAGCAGAAATCCAAAAGCTCGCTGCCTTCGTGCGGTTGAATCCAGAGCCGGTGACCGAGTTGGCGGCCGATGGAACTGTAACTTATTTGAACCCCGCCGCCGGGGCGATGGCCGGAACGTTGGGCTTAAAGGACCCGGCCGGGATTCTGCCCCCGAACGCCGCCGCGATCGCCCGGGAATGTTTGCGCCAGGGCCAAAGCCGGCTGGCTGAGGAACTGACCATCAACGGACAGCGATTGTCGTGGTCGTTTTTCCCGATTATTACCAGCCAGGTCGTGCATTGCTATGGTACGAACATCACCGAGCGCACGAATCTCGAGGCCCAATTGCGGCACGCGCAAAAACTCGAATCGATCGGGCAATTGGCAGCCGGCGTGGCGCATGATTTCAACAACATTCTCACAATCATTCAGGGGCATGCCGATCGGTTGCTCGGGCAGTACGATGGCGATCCGCATGTCACCGAGCCACTCAGGCTGGTTTCGGCCGCTGCCAAACGCGGATCGAGCCTCACGCGTCAGTTGCTCATGTTCAGCCGGAAACAGGTGATGCAAAGCAAGATCATCGATTTGAACGCCGTGCTCGGGAACCTCACGAAGTTGCTGCACCGGTTGCTGGGGGATGATGTCGCGCTGGAATCGAGCTTTCCCGACAGCCTTCCGCCCGTCGAGGCCGACGTGGGAATGATTGACCAGATCATCATGAACCTGTCGGTCAACGCGCGGGATGCGATGCCGAAAGGCGGACGCCTGACGATTTCGACACGGACATGCGTCATCGACGAAGCGTACGTCCAGCAACATCCGGACGCTCGCCCTGGGCGGTTTGTTTGCCTGACGGTGTCCGACACGGGATGCGGGATGGACCGTGCAACGCTGGCGCGGATTTATGAACCGTTCTTTACCACAAAAGAGGTGGGCAAAGGCACCGGGCTCGGTCTCGCGACGGTTTATGGGATCGTAAAGCAGCATCAGGGCTGGATTGAAGTCAGCAGCCAACCGGGTGTAGGCACTACCTTCAAAGTTTATTTCCCGGCAAGCGACAAACAGCTCGAACCGACGCCGGAGAAGACGCCGGAAAAATCGATCCGTGGCGGGAACGAAACGATTTTGGTTGTAGAGGACGAACCTGTCTTGCGCGAATTGGCCCGCATGATCCTGAAGGACTACAAATACGATGTGCTCGAAGCCTCGACCGGCCACGAAGCGTTGCAGGTTTGGGAAAAGCACAAAGGCCGAATCGATCTGTTGCTGACGGACATGGTAATGCCTGAAGGGATGACCGGGCGCGAATTGGCCGACAAACTGCGCCAGCAGAAGCCGGGTCTGGCAGTGATTTACACCAGCGGTTACAGTTCGGATGTCATGGGCCACGAAAATGCGGTTCGCGACATCCGGTTTCTTCAAAAGCCCTACCCGCCCCTCGAACTCGCCCAGGCCGTGCGCGAGTGCCTGGACCTGCGCTAATCTTCATCTTTATCCGTGTAATCTGCGTAATCCACGGTAGTTTTGGCGACGACGAATGGCGTTGCCGATAAAATTAATTTCGACGGATTTCGATGGGACGTTGCACGCGGAGTTTGAGAAGCCGCCTGTGCCGCACGATTTGCAGGAGTTGATCGCGGATTTGCAACGGCAAGGGGCGAAATGGGTGATCAACACGGGGCGAGATTTGACGAGCGTGATGGAAGGCATCGCGCGGGCGCGGCTGTCGATCCGGCCAGATTACCTGGTGGTGGTTGAGCGCGAGATTCATTTGTTGGATGGATCCCATTATGTGCCGTGTGGCGGTTGGAATGATTCGTGTGCGAGCGATCACGCGGGGCTGTTCGCGCGGATACGGCCGGATGTGCCGGAGCTGTTCGCGTGGGTGGAAAAGCATTATCCGGCAAATGTGTACGAGGACGCGTGGTCGCCCTTTTGCCTGATCGCGCGCTGCAACGAGGATGCGGATGCGATCATGGAATTTCTGGAGAAGTATGCCGCCGAGGTGCCGGAGTTGACGGTGGTCCGGAACGATGTTTACGCGCGGTTTAGTCACGCCAAATACAATAAAGGCACTGCTTTGGCGGAAATCGGGCGGCAATTGGGGATTGGGCGGGAGCATATTTTCGCCGCCGGGGACCATTTGAATGATTTGCCGATGCTTTCGGCGGAGTTTGCCAGGTGCCTGGTGGCCCCGGATAATGCCATTCCACAGGTCAAAGAGCTCGTTCGGCGCCAAAAGGGGTATATCAGCCACCAGCCGTGGGGTCATGGGGTGGCTCGGGGGCTGGAGTTTTACCTGCAAAATGGGGCTGCGGTAGGCAGGGGGGCCCCGGGGGGGTGACAGGTGGCGACAGGGTGACAGGTGGCCTGTCAACATTGGTCGAAAATGGTCTTTTCGAGGCGACAGGTGGGCGACAGGTACGGCCGTTGGAGGCGACAGGGCGGGCTTCCCCCCATGCCTAAAATGGTCAGAATTTACATCCGTACGCTTGACCCAAAAGGCGTCCGTTGCGTAAATACAGTGTAAATACAAAGCATGGGCAGCCGATATACAGAGTAGAGGGTTATGGACTTCGATTGGAACAACCCGCCGTTCAATCTGAACAGCGCGATTTCGATAACGGACGTTGAGGAATCGTTCGAAGATCCTTTCGCTGTGCGACTTATGCCGGATTCGTCGCGTTTTTCGGCGCAGGCGCGCTACTTCAACCTTGGGCTATCCGCCTCTGGCGCAGGGATTTTCAGCATTTACCGGACGAACGGGAAATCGGTGCGTGTGCTTTTCGCGCGGCCCTTCGCGGCGGAGGAGAAATACTTTTACCAGCGCAAAATGAACCAGAACCTCGGAACCCCGTAGGAAGAAGAACGTGAGAAAAGATCCGAGCATGAAGATTAGGATTACGAATAAGAGTAAGAACCCAGAAGAACCCAGACCCCTATGAATGCAGTTGCAAATTGGAATGATGTGCCGCTCTTCGATACCGAAGAAGCGGAAGCCGCTTTTTGGGCGGAGAACCGGCTGGACCTGCGGCTGATGGAATCGGCCGTGGCAAGTTCGAGCGAAGTATCGGAATCGGTGACG
>DATENK010000074.1:0-2743 GCA_035275085.1 Verrucomicrobiia bacterium
TGATGTAAGGCAAAACGGTAAAGCCTTCCTTCACCAACATTTCGGCCGCCTTCAACGTCTCGACAGGGTCCGGCAGCAAGTAGCGAGGATCCGGATGGATTTCAAGCTTCACCCATTTCGGCAGCCCGGCTGCGGCGGCGAGCCGCGCCAGGCGGACGGCTTCTTCGGCGGTCATCGCACCGCTGGTGTTAGGCAAAAGCAGATATTTTTTTGAATCAATGAAATCCAGAATGTTCGCGAACGGGTCCTTTGCTCCGCTGAGGTCCGCTCGCCGAAGCGCTACTGTGACGATCTGACTCCCACTCGCAGCCAGCGCATCACGCATCACCTCCGGCGCCGAAAATTTGCCGGTGCCGATGAACAATCGGGACTGGAATTCGCGTCCGGCGATCACCAATGGACGAACTAACTGCACGGTCGCAAGATAGTGGGGAAATCGGCCAATTGTCTATGGCTGTATCTTCTTTCGCAATACGGGCAGGCGCGGATCGGACGGGTTCAGTCGCTCGGCGCGGCCGGTCAGATCGCTGGCTTCGGCGCTTTGACCCAGCTGAACGTAAAGATCGGCCAGCAGTATGTAGGCATCGATCATTTCCGGGTTTTGACGAACAGCTTCGTGAAACGCAGGAATGGCGTCCCGCGGTTTGCCGGATTTTGCGAGCGCGAAACCGAGGTTGAAGAACGCTGGCCCGAAATCGCGTTTTAAGGTCGTGGCATGACGAAACGTAGCTGCCGCCTCGTCGAAACGCTTCTGCGCCAGCAGGCTCATCCCGAGTTGAAAATGTCCATTCACAGAGTTTGGGTCCATTTGCAGAAAGCGCCGCAGAGACGGTTCGGCGTCGGCGGGTCGGTTCGACAAGTTTTGCGCGCGGCCAAGCAAAAGCCATGTTTCCGCAAAATCTGGATAATTGCGAACAAGTTGATTCACGATCGGCATCGCATCAGTCGCGCGCCCAGCCATCAAATAGCTCTGCGCGCGATCACTGAGGCTGCGCGCATCCGTTCGTAAGGCCAGCACTTCCTCCTCGAATGGATCCGGCCAGGCCACGTCGGGCGTAACGGCTGCGGCGCGGCGGCTTGCAATATCGGCTGCGTTGGTGTCGCCCTGCCGCCGGTAGAGGGCCGCGAGCAACGTCCAGGCTGAGCGCACGGTGTAGGAATTCGTGGTGCAGATTTTGGCCAGCGCAATCGCTTCGCCGAGTTCATTCCGCCCAGAACTGATTTGAGCGAGCAGCAGCCGCGCAGGCGCGGAATTCGGTCTTGAACGGAGCAACTCCTGCAGTTCAGCCCGTGCGGCGTCCTGCTGCCCGCTTTCCGCGAGCAAGCGCGCAAGACGTAAGCGCGGCATCTCAGGGTCGTTCCCGCAGAGCGCGACGGTTCGGCGCAAATTCTCCAAAGCGTTCGTCCCCAGTGCCGCTCGAAAATAAGGCCAGCGGGGATTTTTTCGGTCGAGCCGCTCAGCTTCGGCCAGGCACACATCGGCCTGTTCACGAAACCCATATGACTTTAAAATGCCGCCGAGTTTCCCCCATGCTTCGGCGGACTTTCGCGACGCGTGAACCGCGCTCAGCTGTTGTTGGATGAGAGTGACGGTGGCTGGGTCAAGCCCAGCCGTTGAGATTGCCGGCGGCGATGGTACAGGCTGACAAGCCGCAAGAATCGCCAGCAATGCGAACAGAAGAACAAGCGCTTTCAAGGGTTTGGTCCTTTGCGCAGGATCAGCAAACGATCGGCTTGGCCACCGGGGAAAGTTTCGCTGGTGCCATCCGGCCATATGACTTCAATTCCGGCGACCGCCGTGGCAGCACCCAAGCCGAAATGCGCCCGAGGATCGTTGCTGACGAGAAAACTGTAGCTGGGTTGAATGAGTCGCTTCCATGTCTTCGCCTCGGCGCTGACCGTAATTTCTGCACCATAAGCATCGCGACCGCCTGACGCAGGATCGATCGCTCGCACCAACAGCCAGTGCCCGCGATTTGGCGTGATGTTCCGCAGCAATTGCGCCCGTGTGCCCGTATTCATCACGAGCAGATCCACATCGCCGTCGTTATCAATGTCCCCGCAGGCGAGGCCCCGCGCGACGCCGGCGCGGCTGCAGAACGCGGGATTCGCATCGGAGGTATCCTTGAAGCGGCCGTGGCCGTTATTCGTCAGGAGTTGGTTGCGTTGCGCATAAGGATGCCAATACGCGTCTAATTCACCGAGGTACGGCCCCGGATCGTCGCCGCGCTTTATGCGGCCATTTGCCACAGCCAGATCGAGATCACCGTCGCAATCGAAGTCGGCAAACAACGTTCCGAAACCCGTGCCCCGCATTTTCAGGCTGCCTAACGCCGCGGACGCAGTTTGGTCCTGGAACAAACCAACTGGACCTTGTTTCCAGAGCGCGTGTTGCTCCCACGACACGTGAGTCACGAAAATGTCGGAAAGACCGTCGCCGTCCGCATCGCCGAAAGCGACGCCCATATTGGCCACCGGGGCGCCGAACGCATTGTAGGCAATGCCGCGCTGTGCGGCCTCTTCGCTGAAGGTCCCATTGCGCTGATTTATGAAGAGGCGATTGGGCGCGCCATCGTCGGCGATGAAAATGTCCGGCCAGTGATCGCCATCGAAGTCCGCGCAAAGCACTCCGAGGCCAGGTCCGGTCTTTTTTGCGATCCCGGAAGCAACGCTAACGTCCTCAAACTTGACGCCACCGAGGTTGTGAAACAACCGGCTGGCTGTGCCTTGCATGCCCTGAGGC